>JBJOEU010000054.1:0-6811 GCA_046049115.1 Pseudomonadota bacterium | reverse complement strand
GGGCATAAATCCCACCTGGCCATTGCGACCCCGGAACATGACGCAGCGAATCTGCCCTTCCTCGTCTTTAAGGGAAAAGTACCAATGCCCACTGTCATAAGCCTTGAAATTGGAAATCTCCCCGCTCACCCAAACGGTATCGAAGCGCTCCTCCAAAGAGCTAGCAATGGCGCGGTTGAGATCGCCAACACTCAGAATTTCCCTTGATATTTCCGACATTTTTTCTCGTTTTCTAAACAAACATGAGACCTAGCGGCCAATAAATATCCACAGAAGCCTATTAGCCCTTGATCTAGAATCTATAAGTAAGTAATTACTGACCCAAATCGTCTCATAAAACCAACAGCTAGCCTCTATCTCATTGATTCATATCATTAATTATTAAGCTCTATCTTAGACTGAAGCCTTGATATCAGGGCGACTTCACCATCAATCAATGACTTACAACACATTCCCTGAAAAGTTTTGCACAGAGTTATCCACAGGATACCTTTGTCAAAACCGATTTTTAATTCAGCTAAAGTACTGAGCATATGTACTCAATCTTACTGTCTGCTGGCTGGCCTATTTGGCCCCTCCTCCTCATCTCGATTATCGGGCTCGCCATTGTTATTGAGCGCGCCTGGTATTTGCGCCAGATACACCTCTTTCCCAAAAATAGTCTGGAATCCGTATTTGGACTGGCAAATACCCTATCCCAGCAAAAAACCGTGTCTGAACCCGAAATAAGCGCCATTAGCCAACTTTCCCCAGTGGGCAGTCTATTTGCCTGCATTCTCCGTGAAAAAGCTTCTGCTAGCCCTGCAGACTCCGCCTTAGAGGAATTGCAGGCCAGCGCGCAGTCAACTTGGTTAAAGCTGGAACGCTATCTTGGCATTTTGGCCACTATCGCGACCGTTGCCCCCTTATTGGGTCTTTTTGGCACCGTCGTTGGCATGATTGAAATTTTTGGCAGTCAAGGTGTAGGCAGCCCTCAACAACTAGCGCACGGCATTTCAGTTGCCTTGTACAACACGGCTTTTGGATTGCTCATTGCCATTCCAGCTTTAGCTGCATGGCGTGGTCTGCGTGCAATGGCCAATCAACGTCAACACGAGTGTGAAGAATTTACACGTCAATTATTTAAAAAACTATATCCCAGCAATACTAGCCTCACGGATACAAAATGAGTTGGCTAGAAAATAAGCTTCAGTATCGAGGTCAATTTTCACTTGGAGTCCGAACAGCTTCAGTGGAGCCCGAGATTAATCTGATTCCTTTTATTGATGTGTTGTTAGTGGTGCTGATCTTTTTAATGATCTCCACCACCTTCACGCGCTACCAAGAACTGGCGATCACCTTACCAACCGCCAATGGCTCAACAAGCCAGTCTGAAGTAAAGCAAATTCATATTGCCGTTAGCCGTGATGGGCGTTTTGCTATTAACGGCAAAGTAACTGACCGCAACCAAATGAGCAATAGCCTTGCCGCATTCAATAAAGACAACGCTATACAAGTGAATATCGATGCGGATGCAAAAGCACCGCACCAGGCAGTCATGAGCGCCTTAGAGGCAGCACGTGATGCCAATCTATCCAATATTGTGTTTAGCAGTCAAACTACCAAGAAATAAAACTGACGCCTCGGAAATCGTGAGCTCAAAACCATCATTAATGTCACAGCTTAAAAAATCTTCCCTCTTTAATAAAGCGCCCCAGTTTTGGGAAAGGCGCGGACCAACCAGTCTGGTGCTTTGGCCTTTATCTAAGGT
Source organism: Pseudomonadota bacterium (assembly GCA_046049115.1). Lineage (GTDB taxonomy): Bacteria > Pseudomonadota > Gammaproteobacteria > Burkholderiales > Burkholderiaceae > Polynucleobacter. The sequence continues at coordinate 5,061 of JBJOEU010000054.1, read as the reverse complement.
ATACGGTTGGGTAAATCAAACCTTAGATTTAATAAACGATCTGACCCTAGGAACACGCAAACCAGCGCCGGTACCCATCATTATTGTTGGCAATATTCGCGTAGGTGGTACCGGTAAGACACCGATCGTCATTGCACTAGCTGAGCGGCTTGCACGCATGGGCTTCAAACCTGGAATTATCAGCAGAGGTTATGGCGCTACTGCATCAAGCCGACCACACCAAGTAAACAGCGACTCCAATCCTGCAGACGTTGGCGATGAACCCGTCTTAATTGCTCAGCGCACAAATAATCAGTTTCCGATCTGGGTTCATCCAAAACGAAATCTCAGCATTCAGTCCTTGCTAAAACAAGATCCCTCGGTAAATGTCATCATCAGTGATGATGGCTTACAACATCGAAGTCTACTGCGCTGGCCCGCTCGAGAAGGCGGTCGTGATATTGAATTTGTCGTACGCGACCAGCGTGGAGAAGGCAATAGCTTCTTGCTGCCTGCCGGCCCCCTACGTGAGCCTGCATCCCGCGAGCGAGATGCCACTTTAATGACTGGAGCCATCGCGTCCTCCAATCACATTGATGAATATTTTTTAGGTCGACGTGCATTCACACTGAGCACTCAACTGGGCACACCCTATCAACTCAATCACCCAAGCAATACACAATCCTTATCCTCCATTGCGGACACCTATCTTCCAAGTAAGATTACCGCTGTCGCTGCAATCGGTAACCCGCAAGGCTTTTTTGATGATTTACTCAAGCAAGGTATTGCAGGTAAATGTATTGGATTAGCCGATCATGCAACCTATACCCTTGAATTTTTCTCCGCAATTCATGCTGAGTGCATCCTCATTACCGAAAAGGATGCCGTAAAATGCACATCAATACAGGACGAACGCATTTGGGTAGTCCCGATGAGTTTAGAGATTCCCAATACATTGGCAGAATGGTTGCAATCGATTTTGCAAAGACCCGATCCAAATCAATACACCTTATAAAAGATAATAAAGACCCTATATGGACAAGCGCTTATTAGAGATTTTGGTCTGCCCTTTATGCAAAAGCACTTTGCATTTGGATAGTGAAAAACACGAGCTCATCTGCAAAGCGGATCGCTTGGCCTATCCCATTCGCAATGACATCCCAGTGATGCTGGTTGATGAAGCCCGCAGTCTTTCTGCTGATGAAATTAATTAATCATTGATTAAGCACAATCAAACCAATGAGTATTAATGCCCCAGAGTTTTTAGTGGTGATTCCTGCAAGACTGGGATCCACTCGCCTGCCCCGTAAGCCACTTGCTGATATTGGTGGCAAGCCCATGGTGATCCGCGTAGCTGAGCGTGCGCAGCAATCCAATGCCCAAAGCGTTGTAGTCGCAACTGACTCCATAGAAATCCAAGCTGCCTGCGATCAATATCGTATTGAGTGTTTGTTAACCAGCGCAGATCATCCAACTGGTACAGACCGCATTGCAGAAGTAGCTCAACTGTTAAAACTCCCAGCAGATACTTTGGTTGTCAATGTGCAAGGTGATGAGCCACTCATTCCGCCAGAGTTGATTAATCAGGTTGCCCAAACTTTAGCCGACAATGCTGCATGTGCAATTTCAACCGTGGCAGTACCCATTGTTGATGCTGCAGAAATTAATAACCCGAACGTAGTCAAAGTAGTTCTTAATCGCTCCAATGAGGCACTCTACTTCTCTAGGGCCACCATTCCGTTTGTACGGGATCCAGAGTCTCAGCAAACCATTACCTATCTACGTCACTTAGGCATCTACGCCTACCGTGCCGACTTTTTAGAGGCCTATACCCGCCTTGAACCGGCGCCGCCGGAGCAAGCTGAAGCTCTAGAACAGCTCCGCGCCCTCTGGAACGGCTACCGGATTGCCGTCCATACCGCTAGCGAAGCCCCGCCAGCAGGGGTTGATACAGCCCAAGACCTCGAGCGGGTACGCCGCATCTTGGCCAACTAACCCAGAATCAGGTCATTCAGGGGTTCTCGGGGATAATCCTAGGAATTAGTAACAAAGGATCCCGAAAAAATACGGGACAATGAGGGCTTCTAAGGGGAAAACAATGCGGTTAATTCTGCTCGGTGCACCAGGTGCTGGCAAAGGAACACAAGCTCAGTTCATTTGCGAAAAATTTGCCATTCCACAAATCTCGACAGGCGATATGCTGCGCGCTGCTGTTAAGGCTGGAACTGAACTTGGCATTGCTGCTAAAAAAATTATGGATGCTGGCGGCCTTGTGTCTGACGACATCATCATCGGCTTAGTCAAAGATCGCTTAACGCAACCTGATTGCAGCAAGGGTTACTTGTTTGACGGTTTCCCAAGAACGATTCCTCAAGCACAAGCCATGAAAGATGCTGGCGTGCCAATCGACTACGTTCTCGAAATCGATGTACCGTTTGATGCCATCATCGATCGCATGAGCGGACGTCGCGTTCACCCTGCCTCAGGTCGTACATATCACGTGACTTTCAATCCACCAAAAGTGGAAGGCAGAGATGATGTCACTGGTGAAGCATTGATTCAGCGTGATGACGATAGAGAAGAAACTGTTCGCAAACGCTTGCAGGTTTACAACGATCAGACTCGTCCTTTAGTGGAGTACTACTCTACCTGGGCAACGCAAAGCAACACAGCTGACAAAGTAAAAGCACCTGCTTATCGCAAGGTCAGCGGAACAGGTAGCGTTGATGACATTACTGCTTCGATCTTTGCGCAATTGAAATAATCAACACAATCACCGATTAAAGGGGTTGCTTTTGCAGCCCCTTTTTCTTTGGCTCAACTTCTACACTTAGCCTCATACCCAAAGCATGTATTACCTTTACGACAGTCTCAAATCTTGGGTGAGCCTCAATTTTTAAGGCCCTATAGAGAGATTCTCTTGTAACGCCACTCTTTTTGGCAATATCGCTCATTCCCTTTGCTCTTGAAATATCCCCAATTGCAGCAATGAATAAAGCAGGATCACCATCCTCCAAGACCGCCGTTAAATATCCAGCAATATCTGCCTCTGTTTTTAAATAATCCACAACATCAAAGTCAGGCAAGTTGCTAATTTTTATTTTCTGGGTGCTGTTCATAAGCTCCTTAGGTGACCCAAATTGTGAGTAGTTAATTGTAAGTAATTGTAATCAAATGATTACAATTACTTTACTAGACCACAAGCAATGCATAGTTGAATATAAGGATGTTATGTAATATTATCCTTTTTACATAACCTTACATAAGATCCTTATATATGGACCCGCGAAACAACCCCTTTTCACCTGGCGCAGGCTCTGCACCACCTGAACTATCAGGGCGTGATAAGACAATAGAAGACGTATCGATTGCCTTGCATCGCATTAGAAAAGGGCTATCGGCAAAAAGCATCTTGATGGTGGGTCTTCGAGGAGTTGGGAAAACCGTCCTCCTTAATAGACTAAAAAATGATGCCGAATCGGAGGGTTTAGTCTGCGTTCAGTTTGAATCGCCTGAAAATCGAAACTTACCAGCGATGATTGTTCCAAGTCTAAGGGCGGCTCTACTCAAGCTGAATCGATTATCTGGGCTGAGCGAAGCTGTTACTAAGGCAGTGAGAATACTTGGCAGCTTTATTTCTTCTGCAAAAGTTAAATATGAGGGCATGGAGTTTGGATTTGAACTTGGGTCTGAGCCTGGGGTTGCGGACACCGGTGATCTTGATTACGACCTCTCAGAACTCTTGCAAGCTATTGGTGAGGCGGCCAAGGAAAAGAACACAGCGGTCGTTCTTTTCATTGATGAATTGCAATATGTTCCAGAAATCGAACTTGCAGCGCTCATCTCAGCGCTACATGCATGTGCTCAGAAAAAGTTACCAGTGGCTTTGGTGGGTGCAGGCCTCCCGCAGTTAGTTGGGAATGTAGGAAGAGCCAAATCTTACGCTGAACGATTATTTGATTTTCCTGAGATAGGCCCACTTCCACCCGAAGCTGCTACTGAAGCTTTACAACGACCGGTCGGTCAGCATCAGGTAAGTTTTGAGGCTCAAGCTATCGATGAAATCCTCAAGCAAACTAAAGGCTACCCATACTTTCTACAGGAGTGGGGCAGCATGTGTTGGGGGGTTGCAAAAACTCAGCTTATTACTGCGGAAGATGCGCTAGTAGCAACGGAATTAGCCATACTTCAATTAGATTCAAGTTTTTTTCGTGTCAGGTTTGATAGATGCACACCCATGGAAAAAAACTATCTCAGAGCCATGGCCGGCATCAATAGTCAAACACCGAGATCAGGTGATATTGCACTAGCAATGAATAAAGAGGTTCATCAGATAGCGCCCTTAAGGCAATCTTTGATCAGCAAAGGGATGATTTATAGCCCGGCACATGGCGATACAGCCTTTACGGTGCCTCTTTTTTCTGACTACATGAAGCGAATGTTGCTGTAATTATTTCAGCTCTTTGAGCGCACTCTCAAAAGATTCAATATCTGCAAAGCTTCTATAAACAGATGCAAAGCGAATGTAGGCCACTTTATCTAAGCGCTTGAGTTCACGCATCACGAGTTCACCAACGCGCTCACTGGGAATTTCTTTTTCGCCAAGGCTGAGTAGCTTCTCTTCAATGCGAGCAATCGCCTCATCTACAGAATCGGATGAAACGGGTCGTTTGCGTAATGCCAGCTTGATTGAGCTAGCTAGCTTGTCATGGCTGTAATCAACGCGACTGCCATTCTTTTTAACGATAGCTGGCAGAACCAGCTCTACACGCTCATAGGTCGTAAATCGTTTATCGCATTTGGCGCAACGGCGACGACGGCGAATCGTATCGCCTTCGTCCGATACCCGGGTATCTAGAACCTGGGTATCGTCGTTATGGCAAAAGGGGCAGCGCAATCAGTACTCGCTTAGCCGTAAACTGGGAAACGCTTAGTCAACTCGGCTACCCGTGCACGAACCTTGGCGATATTGTCAGCATCATTTGGGTTATCTAAAACATCTGCAATGAAATTACCTACTTGACGTGCTTCCGCTTCTTTAAAGCCACGAGTAGTCATTGCAGGTGAACCCAAACGAATACC
>JBJOEU010000053.1:0-7063 GCA_046049115.1 Pseudomonadota bacterium | reverse complement strand
ACCGAAGTCACTGGTAAATTTTCACAGCCGACGGGTCCATCAATCACTACCTGTAGCCCTTTGATAGCTGTAAAGACATACACAGCTCCCCAATAGCCGCCGGCGCGATCGTGATCAATGACTAGCATTAGCCCATCTCCTCCGCTTTTTGTTTGGCGATTGCCTTCTCTAGCTTACGGCGAACTTCAGCTTTGAATTCAGGGCGATCTACAGGCATGTCTTCCCACACACCAGTTGTGTGCTCGGTACCGACACCTTCAAAGAATTCAGTCATATTATTGAATCGCTCTTTGTTCGCTAGAGCTGCATTGACAACCTGAGCTAAGGAGCCTGCTCCTGCAGCGCCCATTAGGGGACGTGCGGAGATTAAATTCGTGAAATACAAGGACGGTATAGCCAATTCTTTTGCTTTTTGGACCACTGGTGTAGTGCCAATCACCAAGTCTGGAGAAAACTCTTTCATGGCGGCAAGGTCTTGCTCGAGAGAAGCGCGGTATTGCACATGTATACCTCGGGACTCAAGCCAATCTAAGTCCTTGCTGCTCCAGACTGTTTTTGGACAAGCTGTTCCAACATAGCGAACATCTGCTCCGCTCTCAACCAATAGTCTGGCAACCAACAACTCGGAACCCTCATAACCACTCACAGTGATACGACCTTTGATAGGCTTTGCGCTTAAGGCTGCCTTGATCATCGGTAAAAACTTGTTTTTTGCATTGCCAATTTTTTCGGCGCTAACGCCACAGGCCTTGCCAATCTCATCTAACCAGTCAGCCGTACCGTCATGGCCGATAGGTGCAGATCCAACAATTTGCCTTCCGGCAGTCTGAAACTCACGAATACTGGCTGTGTAAAAAGGATGAATAGCAGCAACTACCTTGGAATCCATTGCCTGATAGAGCTCACGCCATTCTCTGGTGGGAACAACTGTTCCGACAGCTAAATCCATCGGCTCCAACATCATTCCAATACTGATTGGATCTACCGGGAACATCTCCCCAAGCAAAGTAATCGTTGGCTTTTCAGATACCCCGTTACGAGGAGCTTGAACTGGCCCGCTCTCAATTTCGTTACGCGCGTAGCGCAACATAGCACTCGCTAAAACATCTTTTGCTTCGGCATGGGTAGGAACTCCAAACCCAGGAACATCGATACCAATGATGCGTACACCATTGATTTCTTTTGGTAGCAATTGAAGCGGTACACCACTAGCAGTTGGTACACATAAGTTAATGATGACAATCGCATCGTAGAGCTCAGGGTTAGCCTCTTTGTAAACCGCTTCACGAATATCTTCAAATAACTTACCAGTTACCAAGGATTCAGAATTAAATGGTACGTAACCTACGCTGCGACGTGCACCATAAAAATGTGAGGTAAAAGTTAAGCCATACACACAGCATGCAGAGCCCGACAGAATGGTGGATGTACGTCGCATTCTTAAGCCAACCCGTAAAGAACCAAATGCAGGGCACATGCTCTGCGGTTGGTCATGTGGCCCTTTTGGATAATCCTGAGCATATTGACCCAAGATCTCGCTCTTACTGGCAGTTTTGGCTGCTGCGAGTAATCCCTCTGCACCAGAGTGACAAGCAATCCCCGATACATCGGCAGATGCATTTTGAATTGGGATTACTTTGGATGATTTCATTTGGCTCTCAGTCTCTATGCTTTGTCATAAATTACTTCGAGGGTTGGTTTAATCACTTCATTTTTACCAACCATGTCAAAAATAGTTGCAGGCTCTAGTACGACATCTCTACCAACTTGACTTGCAGAGAATAGTCCAAGCAAATCATCTGGAGCCATTGGTTTTGGTCGCACAGGTGGCGCCTCTGCAACATTTTTAGCCAACTCTTCAAAGAGTGGACCCCATTGCGAATCTGGTCTACCGATGATTTCGTAGCTAGCACTCTTTCTTCTAATATCGTCATTAGCAGGAATAACAGAAAGGACGGGTATTCCGACTTGTTCAGCAAAGGCAGTTGCTTCACCAGTACCATCATCACGGTTGATGACCATACCTGCGACACCCACATTGCCACCCAACTTCCTGAAATACTCCACGGCAGAGCAAACATTGTTTGCTACGTAGAGAGACTGCAAATCATTGCTTGCTACCACAATGACCTTCTGGCACATATCGCGGGCAATTGGGAGGCCAAAGCCACCGCATACTACGTCGCCTAAGAAATCGAGCAACACATAATCAAAGCCCCAATCATGAAAGCCAAGCTTTTCTAGGGTTTCAAAACCATGGATGATTCCGCGTCCACCGCAGCCTCTACCAACCTCAGGCCCACCCAACTCCATGGCGTATACGCCATCGCGCTTAAAGCAAACATCGCCGATTTTGACTTCTTCGCCAGCTAATTTTTTCTTTGAAGATGTTTCGATGATGGTTGGACATGCCTTACCACCAAAGAGCAATGAGGTTGTGTCACTCTTAGGATCGCAACCAATCAGTAGTACTTTTTTACCTTGCTGGGCCATCATGTAAGACAGATTGGCTAAGGTAAAACTTTTACCGATACCACCCTTGCCATAAATAGCAATGATTTGAGTTTCTTTTTTGATCTCGCCGGTATGAACCTGGTCAGGCTCGATAGCAGCCTCTTTTTTCAATGCCGCGAATTGAATCGTAATTTCTTTTGGGACGCTTGGCGCATTCATGATGCTTCTCTCCAGTCAACAATCATTTTGAGACAGTTTGGATCCTCAAATGCGGTGTGATAAGCCTCACCAATTGAGCTTGGGTTTCTGTGATGCGTAATTAATCCCTGCAGATTGAGGTGTCCGCTGGAGATCATTTGTTTAACATCGGCCAGATCCTGTGGGGCCCACTGAGCGGCAATACGAAATCTTGCCTCTTTCATGAAAGCCTTAGGAAAGTTAAATTGAATATCTTTGTTGTAAAAGCCAGCCAAGGTAATTTCTCCACCTGGCAAGAGCTGCCCCACTAGTGAATTCAAAACGTCCACCTGACCGCTAGCATCGCAAATATTTTTGTACTTACTGTCTTGGTCTTCGCTTGGATGAACGACGGTATAACCATCAGCCTTACCCATGCGTTCAGAATCAATTTCCCAAACAACTGGATGCCCACCTAACATCACTGCAATTCTGGCGATCAAGCGGCCTAGTACGCCATGACCAACAATCAGATCTGGTTGCAAGGCTTTCTTGCCCTGAGTCACGTGATATGCAGTGGCTGCTAGAGCCAGCAATACACCCTCCTCCCCAATGGATTCTGGGAGGACAACAATTCGATCGCTTGGCACCACCACATGAGAAGAGGCTCCACCAAACAATCCCTTCACATCACCAAAGCATTTAGCGCCAGGCACGAATACCCGTTGGTTCAAACTCAATTTAGATTTTTTACCGACCTTAGTAATGCGGCCAACAGATTCATATCCCGGTACCAATGGATAGCCCATGCCAGGGAAATCAGGCATGGTTCCATTCCACAGTAATTTTTCTGTCCCAGTACTAATTCCACTCCATTCAATTTGAACAACAACATCCTCATCTCTTGGCTCATCAAGCAAAAGACGCTTCAAGCGAAGCTCGCCTGGAGACTCGAGAAGGACTGCTGTTGAATGAAGTTGACTGGGCATTTGTATATTTTTATTTACTTTACTATATGTAAACTAATTTATACATATTATAGGATAAGCGCATGGGTATTTACCCTAAATTAAGGACTAATTAGCAAAACTTGGGCATTAATCGGCATATGGGAGGGAAGAACCTCCACTTTTTTGAAGCCTGAGTCGATTGCCAAGGCCGAAATCTCAGAAATACTCCTGGGTTTACCGCGACCCATTGCCAGCAGATAAAACCCAAAATAAGCCCGCCCCATCGCAGGATGACCCGGCGTATCAGCCATTGGCTCAGCAATTAGTAGCTTGCCATTGGGTGGGAGAGCTTCAAAGATTGAACGCAACAGAATTTTGACTCGCGCATCATCATGATCAAAGATCACTCGAATCAAGGTAATCAAATCGGCACCTTGAGGCAGTGGATCTTTAAAAAAATCACCGCCGTATACCTGAATATCTTTTTGTTTGTGGTCTTTCAAAAAACTATCTTGTGCAAGCTGCGCTACGCCGGGAAGATCAAATAATTTTCTCTGCAAGTTAGGTGCATTCAGATGCACGCGCTTTAAAAATGTTCCTTGACCACCACCAACATCTAAAAGACATTGGTGGTTTGAAAAATCATATGCATCGACTACTTGGTCTGCAACTAGGGGTAGTGATGCTGACATTAAATCTGAATAATTTTTTACACGCTCTTTGTCTAATAAAGATTCTTGTTCTTTTTCATCTTCAGAAACATAAGGCCAAAATTTTTCTAGGCTTTTATTTTTAATGCCGCCGGATAGTAACAACAAAGGATCTTTAAGATCCTCATAAAGAACAGTGTGATGTTCGATCATGGCAGACAATGCAGTGTTGCCCACCATCGGAGCACCAAGTGTTCCTAGGCCATATCGCTGATGAGAACGTAGCTCTAGCAGATCAATAGATACTGCGCCATCGAGCAACTTCTGCAATGCATCCAACTCAAGATTGCAATTATTTTTGATGAAGCCAATTTCTAATGGGCCATTTTTTAAAAGATTAAATAAATTGATTCGAACGCAAGCTAGCAGTATCTGTGTGTAAACAAATCCAGCCATTAAATCAAAAAGTTGATTGGCTCTTTTTTTTGCAATTCGATTGATAAAGGGAATTTTAGAAACTGCATTTTGAAAGCGACTATTTGCAATCAATTGGTCTCTGTAGATACAGAGCTTTTCCCATAGACTGTATTCGCTAAAGCCTGCGTTGATCGTAGATGATTCTAGAAGTGACATGTTGAATGAACGATTCGAGTTTAGGCAAGTTGTCTTTGGGTTGCTAAAGCAATCTGTCGCTCACCACGCTCGAACCAGGATGAAGGGAGAAGTCTCTCTGCTTCGAATGCCACCAATTTTTTGAGTGCTGCATCACCTGCACAATTTGGGATAGAAAGGATTGCCTTTCCAACCAGGGAATCAAAATGCTCAACAGCGCCATTGAGTCCTAACTCTTTTGCAGAGCTTGGGCGATGATGCTCTTCATCCTGACCTGATGGCTTACCAAGAAACTTAGCATCTCCTAATACATCACGAATATCGTCAGCAATTTGATAGGCCTCGCCTAGCCATTCACCTAGACCCATCCAGGTTTGCGCATCAGCACCAGCAGCTTGTGCGCCGCTAGCGGTTGCGGCAGCAAACAATGCTCCTGTTTTTGATCGTTGGTAGTCACTGAGAACGGCTTGCGATTCGCACTCCCAAGATTGGCCAGCAATGATGCCGAAGGGTGCCCCTACTCCCTCAGAAATTGTTTTGATAATCGGGGCTAAACGTTGCGCAGATCTTCTCGAAGCAGCGGCAACTGTTTGGTATGCCATCACAATCAGAGCATCTCCCGCTAGTACCGCAAGTCGCTCTCCAAACTCTTTATGAACCGAGGTTTGACCGCGGCGCATTTCCGCATCATCAAAACAAGGCAAATCATCATGTACCAAGGATCCACAGTGAATCATTTCAATAGCAATCGCGGTCGCCATGGATAGTTGCGGATCATCGTTACCGCAAGCATGAGCCACTGCCAGCGTGAGTTGCGGTCTAATGCGCGCACCACCTGGAAACACGGCATGTCTGATGGCTTTGCTCAATAAAGCAGGGCCTTTTGCTGACTCATGGGACTTCAAGGCTTGCTCTAATGCTCTATCCAAATGCTTGATTGGTGACATGTTCTTGCCCCTAAAGGAATAAATTACTTTGTCAAAATAAGAATACGATTTAATATGTAAAAAAATATAGACACTATTTGGAAGGCTGTCAAACCAAAATATTCGGGTTAACCCTTAATTTTTAAATGTAAGTTGCTGAGGATGATTAAAAGAGTTCCAAAAGATTGGCCCAATAGCACCTTTAGCCAGGAAGTTCAGGTCGGGGATTTGTTTTGGCACGTCCAAATTGCAGGAAACTCCCCAAGCCACCTACTTTTGCTTCATGGCACCGGATCATCGGCACATACTTGGGGTGCAATCTTTGCAGAGCTATCAAAGCATTACACGGTGATTGCAGTCGACTTACCGGGTCATGGCTTTACAAAAAACTTAGGCAATAAAACGCTGAGCCTAGATCAATTGGCCGACAAGCTTTCCGAACTAAGGAAAGCTTTAAAGATAGATTATTTCGATAGCATTGTTGGTCACTCTGCTGGAGCAACACTGGCGCTAAGTTATGCGCTCAAAAATAAACAGCCTAAAACGATTGTTGGGCTAAATCCCTCGCTCATTAGCTTGCCTAATTTTTACAATAAGTTTGTAGCGCCGTTTCTTAATCCAATTGTGACCTCATCATTTTTTACAGCCGTGTTGTCCGACTTACTTCCACGGACAAACATGATTAATAGCCTGTTAGATTCAACTAAATCAGTTCTTACACCTGAAAAAAGAGAGCGCTACAAAACACTCTTCAAAAGTGCTGATCACCTAAACGGCTCGATGAGCTTCATGGCTGGAGCAGATATACCAAGCTTGCTAAGTCAGTGCAAAAAAATTAGTTCTCAATTGACATTTATTGTCACAGAGGACGACGGGTGGATACCAATGAAGCAACTCTGTGAGGTAATTAGAAAAGACTTTGTTAATCCTCATATCGTAGAAGTCAAAGGTGGGCATTTATTCCATGAAGAATCAGAAAAACTGGCGCTTGAATTCATTGTGAGCGCCCTAACAGAAGAAGAGGTGAAGCATGTTCACACTAACTAATATCGCACTATGCCTAGGCCTTGTACTTGGTCTAGGGCTTTTTATGAATGCCTATCTCAAGGGTAAGAAAGTCTTAAGCAAGCTTTCTCAAAAGAAAACTTATTGAACACTAGCAAGCTGTATAGCGGCATGCGAGATCATCTTGCCAGAGCCGCTATAAGGCAAAGCTAAATATTGCGCAGCCATCATTTGAGATAGCTCTTGCGCTAGTACTTCTGGCTGAGGCGAAGTATCAACAAACAAAACG
>JBJOEU010000052.1:0-9892 GCA_046049115.1 Pseudomonadota bacterium | reverse complement strand
AGGAGTGCGGAAAGCACGAATAGATTGCACGATATTAGGGCGCACACTGCGCAACATTGCCGGCGGTCCGGCATCGCGAACGGCCAAAGCGGCACGCCAGGAAGCTGTCACTTTTTTCCCCGAAACTTGATTTGCTGCATAGGTTTGTAAACGAGATAAACCGCCCTCAGCATAAATGTTGGCAGCAGATGACTCGGTATCGAGTCGATCGTTACTATCCCAACTTTCAGCCCGACTGTGTTCGTCAAAGCCTACTGTAGTGCCGTTTTCAGAGCGATTATTCATGATGGATGCTAGATTACCCTTAACACGCCATCAAATCAAGCCCAATTAAAGTGCATTTTATATAAACTGTTGATTTATATAGTAATTATTTATGATAGTTAATACTAACTAACATAAATAATAGCCCATCCACAGGTCTTAAGCCGCCCCTCTCGCGTTACTTGCCGCCTCAACTACCGCCAAGGTGGTTACGTTAACGATACGACGCACCGTAGCTGCTGGCGTCAAGATGTGAATTGGCTTAGCAACTCCTAAAAGCAATGGTCCGATTGCGATACCGTTACCAGCAGCGGTCTTCAGTAAATTGTAGGAAATGTTGGCAGCATCAATGTTTGGTAAAACCAACAAATTAGCATCGCCTTTTAGTGGTGATGAAGTTACCGCACCAGCGCGAATGGTCTCATCCAAAGCGCTGTCACCGTGCATTTCACCGTCCACCTCAAGAGCAGGATCTGCTTTTTGAATCAAAGCCAGCACGTCACGCATTTTGACCGCAGATGGGGCGCTACTAGAGCCAAAGTTGGAATGAGACAAGAGTGCCACCTTGGGCACAATACCTAATTTACGCATTTCGTTTGCGGCCATCAACGTGAGTTCAGCCAATTGCTCTGCAGTTGGATCAATATTGACATGGGTATCTACCAAGAAGACTTGGCGACCCGGCAAGATCAATCCAGACATGGCGCCATAAACATTGGCGCCCGGTTCTTGACCAACCACCTCATCGATGTACTTCAAATGGGTTGCTAAGTTACCAACAGTTCCGCAAATCATGCCATCAGCCATGCCCTTGCTAATCATGACCGATCCGATCAGGCTATTACGGCGACGCATTTCTAGCTTAGCAAAAGATTCGGTGACCCCTTTACGCTCAGTCAAATCTAGGTAGGTTTGCCAGAAGTCACGGAAACGTGGATCATTTTCTGGGTTCACGATATCAAAGTCTTCACCCGCTTTAATGCGTAATCCGAACTTGTCAATACGATGCTCGATGACCGCAGGGCGACCGATCAAAATTGGGGTAGCCAAATGCTCATCAATGATGATTTGTACTGCACGCAATACGCGCTCATCCTCACCCTCAGCAAACACGATCCGTTTTTGTGCGGCAGGCACGCGTTTAGCAATGCTAAACAATGGCTTCATCAAAGTACCGGAGTGGTACACAAATTGTTGTAACTGATTGCGGTACGCATCGAAGTCTTTAATTGGACGTAGAGCAACCCCATCCTCCATTGCCGCCTTAGCAACAGCGGGTGCAATGACGGTAATTAAACGTGGGTCAAACGGTTTCGGAATTAAATACTCCGGACCAAAAGACAAGTTCTCAATACCGTATACCGAGGTAACCACTTCACTCTGCTCAGCCCGCGCCAACTCCGCTACAGCCTTTACCGCCGCGACTTCCATGCCACGTGTGATGGTCGTAGCACCAACATCTAATGCACCACGGAAGATAAATGGAAAGCACAACACGTTATTCACTTGGTTTGGATAATCAGTACGGCCCGTTGCCATTACTGCATCTGGACGAACTTCCTTAACCTCCTCCGGCAAAATCTCGGGAGTTGGATTTGCCAAGGCATAGATCAATGGCTTGTCAGCCATCTTCTTCACCATCGATTGCTTCAGAACACCACCAGCTGACAAACCTAGAAAAATATCAGCGCCTTCAATCACTTGATCCAAGGTACGCAAATCAGTTTCTTGGCAGAAGGGCTCTTTCTCAGGATCCATTAATTCTTGACGACCTTTGTATGCAACACCAACTAAGTCAGTAACCCAAATATTCTTACGTGGGATGCCAAGGTCAAGCAATAAATCCAAACAAGCTAATGCAGCAGCACCAGCACCAGAAGTAACTAATTTCACATTGGCAACATCTTTGCCAACCACTTTTAAGCCATTGAGAATCGCAGCGGCAACCACAATCGCAGTTCCATGTTGATCATCATGAAAGACCGGAATCTTCATACGCGCTTGCAGCTTGCGCTCAACTACAAAACAGTCCGGTGCTTTGATGTCTTCTAAATTGATGCCACCAAAAGTGGGTTCGAGCGCAGCAATGATTTCAACTAATTTGTCTGGATCGTTTTCATTGATTTCAATATCAAAAACATCAATGCCAGCAAATTTCTTAAAGAGAACTGCTTTACCTTCCATTACTGGCTTACTAGCCAATGGTCCAATATTTCCCAGACCTAATACTGCCGTGCCATTGGTTATCACACCGACCAAATTACCTCGGGCGGTGTATTTGAAAGCATTTGTGGGATCTTTAACAATTTCCTCGCAAGGCGCAGCAACGCCGGGCGTATAAGCTAGAGCTAAGTCACGCTGATTGGTTAACTGCTTCGTTGGGGCGATTTCAATCTTCCCCGGGGTTGGAAACTCATGATAGTGAAGAGCAGCTGCCCTTAAATCCGCTATTTGCTGTTCTTTACTGTTATTACTTGGTTTGCTCATCAGTTTAATTCTATTCCTCTCGGATGGAAGAGTCCCAAGAGCCATAAAATGGGGCATGCAATCTCAAACCTCCCCACTTGGCGAATTTGATCTAATTCAGCGTTTCTTTAAAACGCAGTCGGAACTCATGCTCTCCAGCAATCCCGGCACAGTAAAACTGGGAATTGGGGATGATTGCGCTCTACTAAAAATTGACCCAACCGAGGAGCTTGCCATTACCAGCGACATGCTGGTATCTGGACGACACTTTTTTCCAGACGCTAACCCAGAGTGGCTAGGCTGGAAAGCCCTAGCAGTCAACCTCTCAGACCTAGCTGCAATGGGTGCTAGGCCGATGGGTTTCACGCTCGCACTGGCACTGCCTGAGGTGAATTCAGCCTGGTTAGCGGCATTTAGCAAAGGTTTATTTGCCATCGCCAATCAATTTGCCTGCCCACTCATTGGCGGCGATACCACTGCCGGCCCCCTCAATATTTGCATTACTGCTTTTGGCAGCATTCCAAAAGACCAAGCTATTCGTAGGTCAGGGGCATTAGCAGGTGATGATATTTGGGTTTCTGGAGCCGTTGGTGATGCCCGACTCGCTCTTGCTGCACTGCGTCATGAAATTGAATTAGAAGAAGGCGATTTGGAAAAAATTGAGGCACGCATGCATCAACCCGCCCCCAGAATCGATTTAGGTATTGCCTTAAGAGGCGTTGCCAATTCAGCTTTGGATATTTCCGATGGTCTATTAGGTGATCTGAGGCACATCCTCCAGCAATCAGGTAAAGATGCAGAAATTTATTTAGAGCAGATTCCAAAATCAGCCATATTGCGCAAGCAGTCTCGAACTATTCAGAATCAATATGCAGCGACTGGTGGTGATGATTACGAGCTGTGCTTTACTGCCTCAAGCAGCTTGAGAGCAGCCATCACCAAAATCAGTGGGGACTTAAATCTTCCGCTCACTCAAATTGGCAGCATCAAATCTATGCAATCTTTGGCACCTGAAATACATATCCTTGGCGACGATGGAAAAGAATTACATGCTCAAGAAGCGGGTTTACTACTGAAATCCTTTGATCACTTTGCATGAGTACCCAAGCCAATACGCCAAGCTCCCCCGGATTTACTCCCAGCTTCAAGTGGGTGTTTAGTAAACCCAGCCGCGCCCTTGCATTCGGCATGGGCAGCGGTTTGGCGCCATTCGCCCCAGGCACTGCGGGAACACTGTGGGCTTGGGCCACCTTCTTGCTGGGTGAATATTTTTTATCCACCGCAGCATGCTTCTGGATTATTGGCGTAGGCATTCTTCTGGGATGCTGGATCTGCGGACAAGTCAGCGACGAGCTAGGGAAAAAAGATTTTGGTGGAATTGTGTGGGATGAAGCAGTTGCCTTCTGGCTCGTACTGATATTCATCATGCCAGCAAACTTATGGATGCAGATTTTGGCATTTGCACTATTCCGATTCTTTGATGCCGTGAAACCCGGTCCGATCGGAATGATTGATCGACACTTTAAACACTTAGAGGATGGTGATCATTCGTCTCCATCGAGTTTTACTTTAACGCTGTGGCGCGGTTTTGGAATCATTGCTGACGATTTGGCTGCAGCATTTTTCACCCTACTCACTATGGCGCTTTTACATATTGGATTGAGCTATCTCTCATGAAAAATAATAATGATCCCCAGCATGAACTGGCGAGAGCTATTGCCCTGACTCTAGTGAACCGTGGCTGGAAAATTGCCTTGGCAGAGTCCTGCACTGGCGGCCTTGTCTGCGCGACACTGACGGACTTAGCAGGCTCAAGCGATTGGCTTGAGCGAGGCTATATCACCTACAGCAATGCTGCAAAATCAGAATGCTTAGATGTTTCAATGGAAATAATTGGGTCATTTGGCGCGGTCAGCGAACAGGTCGCCAAAGCCATGGCCGAAGGTGCGCTCCGCAATGCCAATGTCAACGCCGCCATCTCCATTACCGGCATCGCTGGTCCAACAGGTGGCTCACCTGAAAAACCGGTTGGCACTGTCTGCTTTGGCTGGGCAGTTAAAGAAAATATTGGTGATGATGTTATTAATACCGCTACCTTGACCAAACACTTTAACGGTGATCGTCAAGTAGTGCGAGAGCAAGCGCGTGATTTTGCACTCTCTCAATTTCTGGAATTACTGAAACCTAAAAACGCCTAACAAGGCAGCACAACAGAATTAGCGTGAGCTCAGCCAACCCTTGTGGCGGAAGTAGCCTAATGGAATCATCGCTGAAATCACCATAGAAATAATGGCAACTGGATAACCCCAGGTCTGCTCTAGTTCAGGCATGTAACGGAAGTTCATTCCCCACACGCTCGCTAACAAAGTTGGCGGCATTAAGGCAACGGATACCACCGAGAAGATCTTGATGATCTTACTTTGGTTCAAATTAATAAAACCGACTGTCGCATCCATTAAGAAGTTGATCTTATCGAACAAGAATGCAGTGTGGTTTTCTAATGAATCAATGTCTCGCAAAATCTGACGTGCCTCTTCTTGCTGCTCATCAGACAGTAATTTGCTCCGCATCAAGAAAGACAATGCGCGACGGGTATCCATCACATTACGACGAATGCGTCCGTTCGTATCTTCTTCCTTAGCAATTGTTTCGAGCACTTCTTCTGCATCGTTATCGGTGATGTCATCTTGCAGCACGCGCTTACCTGCTTGCTCAAGGTTTTCATAAACCTCTTCCAAGGCGTCAGCAGAATACTCAGCATCAGTGGAGTACAGGTCAAGTAATACATCTTTTGCATTACTGACTGAACCTGGGCGCAGACGAGCGCGCAAACGCACCAAACGGAATACCGGCAAATCTTCGTCATGAATTGAGAACAACACTTGCTTAGTCATCACAAAAGCAACTCGCACGTTGCGAGAAGTTTCTTCTTCGTCTAATAAGAAATCAGTACGAATATGGAGATGGCCATCATCCGCCTCGAAATACCGTGCAGAAGCTTCTAAGTCACCCAAATCATCTAATTCAGGCAAAAGAACGCCAAAAGCCTCTTTAATCCACAGGAGCTCTTCCTCTTCAGGGTCAACAACGTCGATCCAGATAGGGTTGGAGTATTGCAACAATTCATTGCGATCTTCCACTTGCTCTTGAGAGAGGCGGCCATTTTGCAGGACGAACAAGTTGATCATGGTGAACTCCTAAGGAATGGTCGCTAGTTTATCCTATGGATATAACAGTTTGACTAAAATAAGCTTAATCCTAATGAACTCTAGCTCAAATACCTTTACCCAACAACTACAGTCCGCGTGGGCTTCCCAAGGCAGTATGTTGTGCGTGGGCTTTGATCCAGATCCCAAGCGTTTGCCCGCTGTATTTCAAGGTAAGCCTGAGGGGATTTTTGAGTTCTGCCGCGAGATCGCTGATGCCACTGCGGATACCGCCTGCTCCTTTAAACCCCAGTTTGCCTACTTCGCCTCCCAAAGAGCTGAAGCTCAACTAGAAAAGTTGACTCGCTACCTCAAAGATAAATACCCCCATATCCCCGTCATCTTGGACTCCAAGCGAGGTGATATCGGTAGTACGGCTGACCACTACGCCTTAGAGGCCTTTGAGCGCTATGGTGCAGATGCGGTTACCGTGAACCCTTACATGGGCTTTGACACGATCGAGCCTTACCTAAAGCATGCTGGCAAGGGCGTGATTGTTTTATGTCGCACCTCAAACCCTGGAGGCTCTGACCTTCAGTTCTTGAAGGTATCGCCAAATGGCGAACCGCTTTATCTTCACGTGGCCAAGCTAGCCGCACAGCAATGGAACTCCTCTGGACAAATCAGCCTGGTAGTTGGCGCAACCTTCCCTGAAGAAATTGCTAAAGTGAGAGCCATTGTGGGCGAGATGCCTTTGCTAATCCCCGGTATTGGTGCTCAAGGTGGAGATATCGACGCCACCGTTAAAGCTGGCGGCATACCCAATCAGCCAGGTACAGGCATGATGATCAACTCCTCTAGAGCAATCTTGTATGCAAGCTCAGGAAATGATTTTGCTGAGGCAGCTAGAAAAGTGGCCATCGCAACGAGAGATGCGCTGAGAACTGCAACTACCAAGTAACACTAGCGCGCCTTTGGTTTCTGAGTGGGTGCTAAAGCGACCCTATCCATATTTTCCAGAATAAATTCTTGCCGCGTAGGGAAATGAATATTGGCCTTGCGACAGTATTGCGCTTTGTCAAAACACTTCGGCGCAGGCAAAGCCGATGCCAGAGCTGCGGCCTGTTCGCGATCAAGCAATGCCGGCTTAATGCCGTAGTAATGTTGAGAAGCAGCGCCAATACCAAAGATGCCCTCACCCCACTCTACTGAATTTAAATAGATTTCATAAAGACGTTGCTTAGGAAGCATCACTTCCAACAAGCCCGTGATGATGAGCTCCTGAGCTTTACGAAAATAATTCTGCTCTGAGGAAAGAAAAAGGTTCTTTGCTAGCTGCTGTGTAATCGTAGAGCCGCCACGCAAAGCAGTTTTAGATTTACTGCCACCTTGTTGATTGAGTTGTGAATTTTTGGCCCACGCTTTTTTCATATCCTCCACTCGCACACCACTATGCTGAAAAAAGATATCGTCTTCACTCACTAAAACCGCACGTTTGAGGTTGGCCGAGATTTTGTCGTAAGGAACCCAGGATGACTGCACTGGGCAAGACCAAGAGAGGCCGCAAAGGCGCCAACGTTCAGCCCTCTGAAATCCTGTGCTACTGGGATCAAGGGCCGCCCACAATCCAATCTGAATGACAAAATACATTTGCATGGCGATAAAACCACCCAGCAAACATTTCAAAAAGTAAGAAAGCCAGCGCATTAAAACTCAGCTAGAAACTAAGAATGACGAAGCTCTGCCAATACAGCGCGAGGATCAATGGCATCAGCAAGCTGGGCGCCACGCCAAATTAAGAAAGCATCTGCGGCTTGCTCAACCAACATACCTAAGCCATCACTGACCCTTGCACCGCGATGCAATGCTTGCTGCATCAAGGCAGTAACTTTGCCGTAGACCATATCGTAGGCAAAAGACTGTGGAGTAAACACATTGCTTGCTGCGGCATCGCTGAGAGGAGATTCATTAGATAGACCTGCAGCAGTAGCATTAATAATGAGATCAAAAGAAGATGTAGTCTTACTTGCATCTTCCAACTCACTCAAAGTGACGGCCTGCAATACAAGCTTGAGCGAAACGGCCAAGTCACTAAATAATTGCACCAATTCGTCGGCCTTAGCATTGGATCGATTGGCGATAATTAACTCTTTGGGCGATTGCTCTAATAAGGGGCCAAGAACTCCGCGAGAAGCGCCACCTGCTCCTAACAATAAAATTCGGGACCCTTGAATCTGAATACCCTGTGCTAATAAATCTCTGACTAAGCCGGCGCCATCGGTATTGTCACCAAAGATTTTTCCATCTTGAATACGTAAAGTATTAACAGCACCAGCAAGCTGTGCACGCGGTGTTAATACTTCTGCAAGAGCTTGAGCATCTAATTTAAATGGCACGGTGACATTCATACCTTTACCGCCAGCAGCAAAGAAAGCTTGTGCAGCGGTTTTGAATTCACTAATTTCAGGCTGTAAACGTCCGTAATACATTTTCTGATTGGACTGCTCAGCAAATCGTTGATGAATAGCAGGTGATTTGCTATGTGAGATTGGATTACCGGCAACCGCATAAACATCCACCCCAGGAAATTGGGTGGGATCAGTTTGCATTTGGGTAGAAGTAACTTGACTCATAGTAACTACAGGATAAGCGAAATTGAGTCATGTCTTCTGAATTAAGGACGCAAATCTAAGCGATCAGATCCGTCTCGTGTGAAATCAAAAGTGGACACCCAATCTAAGATATCAATCTGATTACGCATTTCTATTGGAAAAGCTCCAAAGGGGGCTGAAGCACGCACAATTGCTAAGGCTTGGCGATCTAACTCCGGGTTGCCAGAGCTTCGTCCAATACTCAAGCCATCCTTACCTTGCGCATTATTAGCAATGCGCCCTTGCGCATCTAGGCTCACCACAATCACTAAGCTGCCATACAGTGGCCTACCGTTAGCCCGCGGGAAAAACGCACTTCCATAAGCCTCAATCTTTTGACGCATTGCATCGTAATACTGCGCAAAGACAACCGCCTTCGTACTGGCTCCAGTTAAGACCTTTCGACGAGGCTCGCGACCATTAGCCTGTAAGCGCTTACCTAACTCAGCCTCTAAAGAGTTCAGCTGGGAGCTCGCTTTTTTCTCATCCCCACTTTTACGACCGCCCGATAGCGCTCGATCTGCTTCAAGCTTGGCCAGCATTTGCTTTTGTTGTTTCTCCAAAACCTCAAGACGGGCATCTGCGCCGAGTCTGGCTCGATGGAGCGCAGTGGCATCTTGATTGAGAGTATTGCCGCCTCCATGCAAATCTGCTTGGGCTAATTTGTTGGCCTGCTTGGGTGCCACTTGATTGCTGGCATTGACCAAGACAACGCTGAGCGGTGTGTTTAGACGACGATTTTCTATTTCTCCCATGCCCCAGCGGAAGGATAGGAAGATGAGGTGAGCCAAAATCGAAAGACCCAGCGCATAACGAAATGGGTGGCGTCGCCAACCAGCATCTAAGCGCGCTACTAGCTGCGTCAGCTTAGGCAGGACTTGCATCACTCTCTGGAACTGCTGGGGTTTCAATATGAAGAACCCGAACCCCAGCAGTGAGTTGTAAGAGATCTACATCATCCACACTCACTTCAGCTCGGGTCATACGTGGATGGGTCGCCAACTCGGGAACTGGAAGATGCAATGGAACTGGCTCCACTCGGGACATACCCTCTTTGAGATGCCTCACAAAGACTTGCTTGGGAACCTCATCTTGAGCAGCCCAACGCAAGCACCAATACTTCTCAAGGCGATCTTGGTACTCACCATAGGCTGAGTAACAAGCCTCAAAGTCAGCAGCAATGCCCATCAATGCCGCATCTCGCGGCGGGAATGGCGCTACCATCTTGGCAGTAATGCCATGTTTTGCTATCGCAATTAATTGCCACTGATTTACTAAATCGGAATAACGGCGCAAAGGTGAAGTGCACCAGGCGTAATACTCCAAACCCAACCCTTCATGTGGACCGGGGGTTGTCTGCATACG
>JBJOEU010000051.1:0-7147 GCA_046049115.1 Pseudomonadota bacterium | reverse complement strand
AAAAAGCCCCTGATGCAGGGGCTTTCTAAACTTACTTGGCGGAGCGGACGGGACTCGAACCCGCGACCCTCGGCGTGACAGGCCGATATTCTAACCAACTGAACTACCGCTCCAATTACATCGCTTGCTACTTGTGTCACTTCTTACTACCCACAACTAGCCAAAAAATTTGGCGTCCCCAGGGGGATTCGAACCCCCGTACTCACCGTGAAAGGGTGATGTCCTAGGCCTCTAGACGATGGGGACCTGGACTACTACTAAAACTAATGCTGCTATTGTAAATGCTTGGTGGAGATAAGCGGGATCGAACCGCTGACCTCTTGCATGCCATGCAAGCGCTCTCCCAGCTGAGCTATACCCCCGTAATCTCGTTAAAACTCTACAAGACACTCAAAACAATCCAAGATTTTATCCTATTTTTGTAGGAGGAGGCAAGTTCTGCTTTAGACCACCTTGGAAAGCCTTGCTACTGCCTCATTCTTACCCATCACCACCAAGACAGAGTCAATGGCTGGCGTCTGTGTAGTGGCAAATAAAGCGTAACGCACGGGCATTGCTAATGCTGGCATTTTGATCTGATGCTTCGCTAACACTTCTTTAAAAGCTGCCCCATAAGCTGCTTTTGTGTGCTCAGCAGATTGAATGGCTGCAATCAAATCCTTTAGGGCAGGAATGATTGCGGCTGGGATATTTTCTGCAATTTGTTCACTGCTGTGAGCTGGTGCTGGTAGATAGAACAGCTTTGCGCCCTCTGCGATTTCAATCAGCGTGTTAGCGCGATCTTTTAGGAGCGCAACTACTTGCACAAAGTCAGGACCATTTTCTGTATCGATACCAAGTTCATGAGCAAATGGCTTAGTTGCTTCTGCTAGTTTTTCTGGATCTGCATTCTGAATATATTGATGATTTAGCCAGAGTAACTTTTCAGGATTGTGTTGTGCAGGTGATCGACCAAGGCTACCTAAGTCAAACCAATTTACGAACTGCTCTTTAGTGAAAATCTCGGCATCACCATGAGACCAGCCCAATCTTGCTAGGTAATTCAGAATAGCTTCAGGCAGGTAGCCGGCCTTTTGATAATCACGCACACTCATGGCGCCATTACGCTTACTCATTTTTTCACCTGAGTCGTTTAAGACTGTTGGTAAATGGGCGTATACCGGTGGCGCACCGCCAAGCGCCTTCATGATATTAATTTGGCGTGGCGTGTTGTTGACATGATCATCACCACGAATTACATGGGTGATATTCATATCAAGGTCATCCACTACAACGCAGAAGTTATAGGTTGGCGTGCCATCAGGACGGGCAATCACCAGGTCATCCAACTCATCATTACTGATTTCGATCTTGCCTTTAACTGCATCCTCCCAAATCACAGACCCACCAATGGGGTTCTTAAAGCGAATCACTGGTAAAACACCCTCTGGTATTGCTGGCAGAGTTTTGCCTGGCTCAGGACGCCATTGACCGTTATAGCGCGGCTTTTCTTTATTGGCCATCTGTTGATCACGTAACTTATTGAGCTCGTCTTCACTCATATAGCAAGGGTAAGCAAGGCCAGCATCAAGCATCTGCTTAACAACCGCACGATAACGATCAATACGTTGCATTTGATAGATTGGACCCTCGTCTAAATCTAGGCCAAGCCAGGCCATGCCTTCAATAATGACGTCGACAGCTTCCTGCGTAGAGCGTTCTACATCGGTATCCTCAATACGCAAAATAAAGTCACCTTGGTTATGGCGAGCAAAAGCCCAAGGATATAAAGCGCTGCGAAGGTTGCCCAAGTGAATAAAGCCCGTTGGACTAGGGGCGAAACGTGTTCTGATATGCATAAACAGCATTATCTCAGGTCAGCTTTAGATTTGATTATTTGGCACTCTGATTGTCAAAAAAGTGGATACTTTCAGTTATGAACGAATTACTTGTATTTATGTGCGATGGCGCCCCGGTCCGCGGGGAGATTGTTTCCATTAGTACGGCCTGGCAGGCCGTTTTAGAGCGTCGTAATGATCCTCCTGTGGTCAGACGAATCCTGGGTGATTTTGTGGGTGCAGCGACTCTATTGAGCGCCAGCCTCAAATTTGATGGAACCTTGATTATTCAGGCCCAAAGTAAAGGCCCTATTCAGCTTTTGGTGGTTGAATGCAAGTCCGACTTAACCATGCGAGCTACCGTAAAGCTATCGGTAGACCCTTCCAGCATCGATCCCAATGCCACTCTGGGTGAACTACTGGATGCAGATCATTCTGGGCGTCTGGTAATTACTCTAGACCCATCAGATCGTCAACCCGGTCAACCACCCTACCAAGGGATCGTAGCCCTCCAAGAGCACCGCGGTACTGTCATTAAGCCTGTTACCAGCGCGGCTGAAGCTATTGCTCTGTACATGCAAAACTCTGAGCAATTGGATACCCGTATATGGCTAGCATCCAATGACACCCATGTTGGCGGATTGCTGTTGCAGCGCTTACCGGATTCAGGGGGTCATGCTCATCTTGATCCTCAACTTGCAGCTGAAGGCTGGACCCGAATTCAGACGCTGGGCGAGACAATTACCAATGAAGAGTTGCTCACACTTTCGCCGGACACTATCCTGCGACGCCTTTTTTTAGAGGAGTCCACAGAAAGTGGTGTCAGAAGCTTTCCGCCTCGCCCTGTTCGCTTTAGCTGCCGCTGTTCACGCACCAAGGTAGCGGACATTCTGAGAATGCTAGGCGAAGAGGAGGTTGAAAGCATTCTTGCAGAGCAAGGCGCCGTAGAAACCGAATGTGATTTTTGCGCTAAAGCCTATCGCTTTGATGCGGTTGACTGTAGGCAGGTCTTTAAAACGGATTTATTGGCAGATGCTACGAGACCACCCTCTAGCGGGCATTAAGCGATATTAAGGCTTAGTTACTGTTTGGTTGCAGCTGGCTTTACGCCATCAGCAGTATTGGAGGTAGATTTTTCAGAAGGCAGGATTTGCACAAAGAACTCGCCCTCTTTAAGCATGCCGTGCTCAACCCGGGCCCGCTCTTCAATTGCGCGGGTACCATCTTTTAAATCCTTAACGTCGCCAGTGAGCTTGGCATTGCGCAAGCTCAGCAGGCTGTTTTTAGCCTGCTGTAACTCAAGCTGCTTCTCCATCTCGTACACCTTCAGCCATCCACCCTTCCCCAACCAAAGGGGGTACTGTATTGCTATCAGCAATAACAGCATCGAGTAGATGACAATGCGCATGAGCTAAAAGCTAGCTAGTAACTAGCGTTTTAGATTGTAGAAAACAGATTTACCTGGGTAGGTAGCAACATCACCCAAGTCTTCTTCTATGCGTAACAACTGGTTGTACTTGGCAATGCGATCAGAGCGAGACAAAGAACCGGTCTTAATCTGACCCGCATTGGTACCAACAGCAATATCAGCAATGGTGCTGTCTTCTGTTTCACCAGAGCGATGAGAAATAACAGCCGTGTAATTAGCGCGCTTAGCCATTTCAATCGCGGCAAAGGTCTCAGTTAAGGTGCCAATTTGATTAATCTTGATCAAGATGGAATTAGCAATACCTTTCTCAATACCTTCCTTGAGAATGCGAGTATTTGTTACGAAGAGATCATCACCAACTAATTGAATTTTCTTGCCCAATTTTTGTGTAATGTCCGCCCATCCATCCCAGTCGCTCTCATGCATACCGTCCTCAATCGATACGATTGGGAATTGATCGGCCAAATTGCCCAGATAGTCTGAGAATTCGCTTGAGGTGAGCTGCAAACCTTCGCCTGCAAGGTGGTACTTACCATCTTTATAGAATTCGCTAGCAGCGCAATCCAAGGCTAGTAAGACATCTTCACCAGCTTGGTAACCAGCACCTTCAATTGCCTTCATGATGGTTTGCAAGCACTCTTGATTGCTCTTGAAATTCGGTGCAAAGCCACCCTCATCTCCAACAGTGGTTGGCATACCTTGAGCACCCAAAATCTTTTTCAACTCGTGGAAGATTTCAGCGCCACAGCGAAGTGCCTCACGGAAGCTTTGCGCTCCCACTGGCATCACCATAAATTCCTGAATATCAAGACTGTTATTTGCGTGAGCGCCACCATTGACGATGTTCATCATCGGCACAGGTAGTTGCATACCACCCGAACCACCGAAGTAGCGGTATAAAGGCAAGCCAGCTTCTTCTGCAGCGGCGCGTGCCACAGCCATAGAAACGGCCAAGGTTGCATTGGCACCTAAGCGCGCCTTGTTATGAGTGCCGTCTAACTCGATCAAAGTATGGTCTAAGAAAGCTTGCTCGCTTGCATCAAGACCCAGAATGGATTCAGCAATCTCAATATTAATATTTTGGACAGCCTTAAGTACGCCCTTACCTAGGTAACGTGCCTTATCGCCATCTCTTAGCTCAATAGCTTCGCGTGAACCAGTCGATGCCCCTGAGGGAACTGCAGCACGACCCATCACACCGGACTCAAGTAATACATCACATTCCACCGTGGGATTGCCGCGGGAATCCAAAACTTCTCTACCGATAATGTCAACAATGGCGCTCATGCACCTTCTCCTAAATTAAATGAATATGGGGTATTACTTAAAGCTGTCTTCTAAAAATGATCCGGGCTTTTTCACAACAGAGTCAATGGCAACTAAAGACCCTAGTAATTCTTTCATGCGGTTTAAGGGCACGGCATTTGGGCCATCAGAAAGTGCCTTAGCTGGATCTGGATGCGTCTCCATAAATAGACCACTAATGCCAACTGCAACTGCGGCACGGGCCAATACAGGAACAAACTCGCGCTGCCCGCCACTGGCATTGCCTTGGCCACCCGGAAGCTGCACTGAATGCGTTGCATCAAACACCACTGGTGCTTTTGCTTCGCGAAGAATTGCCAGGCTACGCATATCAGAAACTAAATTGTTATAACCAAATGAAGCACCACGCTCGCAAACCATAAATTGATCTGCTAGGTTCGCTTCCTTAGCTGCTGCACGTGCCTTATCAATGACGTTGAGCATTTCATGGGGGGATAAAAATTGCCCCTTCTTGAAATTGACTGGTTTACCACTCTGAGCACAAGCTCGAATGAAATCAGTCTGCCTACACAAGAAAGCTGGAGTCTGAAGTACATCAACCACTTTTGACACGGGTGCAATTTCACTGATGTCATGAATATCCGTCAATACCGGAACACCAATTTCGCGCTTCACCCGAGCTAGAATCTCAAGGCCCTTCTCCATACCCAGGCCACGAAAAGAAGTGCCAGAGGAGCGATTGGCTTTATCAAACGAAGACTTATAAATAAATGGAATGCCAAGCGCAGCAGTAATCTCTTTGAGCTCACCAGCGATATCCAAAGCGGATTGCTCAGACTCGATAACGCAAGGACCTGCAATTAAAAAGAAACGATGGTCTAGGCCAACATCAAAACCACATAACTTAAATGCACTCATGTATTTCTCCTAGGCCGCTTGCTTTTGAGTTGCAGCTTGATGAATTAATGACGCCTTAATAAAAGCAGAAAATAATGGGTGGCCATCACGTGGAGTCGAAGTGAACTCTGGATGGAATTGCACACCAAAGAACCATGGGTGCATAGCACTAGGCAATTCCATCATTTCAGGCAAGGACTCATTTGGGGTTCTGGCAGAGATGATGAGGCCAGACTTCTCAAGACGAGGAACATAAACATTGTTAACCTCATAGCGATGACGGTGACGTTCATTCACCTCATCACCATAAATCTCATGAGCCAATGTACCTGTCTTGACGGGACAGCGCTGTGAGCCTAGGCGCATAGTTCCACCGAGATCAGAATCATTACTGCGTTTTTCAACTCGACCTTCTCGATCAACCCACTCGGTAATCAGGGCAACTACTGGACTCTCTGTTTCTGGGTCAAACTCAGTACTGTTAGCGTGAGTAATGTTGGCGACATGGCGCGCAAATTCGATCACAGCCAATTGCATACCTAAGCAAATACCTAAATATGGAACATTATTTTCACGGGCATAACGAATGGCGGCAATCTTGCCTTCAGTGCCCCGTTTACCAAATCCGCCTGGCACCAAGATCGCATCTAAGTTTTGCAGGCAATCAATACCCTCTTTTTCAATTACTTCAGAATCGATGTAGTTGATATTGACGCGAGTGTGATTATGAATTCCAGCGTGACGTAAAGCTTCGATCAATGACTTATAGGATTCTGTTAACTCAACGTACTTACCAACCATGCCAATAGTGACATCATGTTGCGGGTTGGCCAATTCATAAACCAAGTTTGCCCAAACTGATAAGTCTGCTGGTTTAGCTTCAATATCCAATTCACGACAAATCAAGTCATCCATGCCTTGCGCTTGCAGCATTTCTGGAATCTTGTAGATGGTGTCAACATCCCAAACTGAGATGACAGCCTCTTCACGTACATTTGAGAAAAGAGAAATCTTGGCGCGCTCGTCTTCTGGAATGGGGCGATCGGCACGGCACAACAATACCGTTGGCATGATGCCGATTTCACGTAACTTTTGTACAGAATGTTGGGTTGGCTTGGTTTTTAACTCACCAGCACTAGTGAGATAAGGCACTAAAGTCAGGTGAACAAACGCACAGCTGTGCCTTGGAAGTCGAATGCTCATTTGCCGAGCAGCTTCTAGAAATGGCAGCGACTCGATGTCACCCACGGTTCCACCGATCTCACAAATCGCAATGTCGGCATGACCATCGTGACTCGCTTTGGCACCCCGCTCTACAAACGCCTGTATCTCATTTGTAATATGTGGAATTACCTGGACAGTTTTACCTAGGTACTCACCGCGTCGTTCTTTACTGATGACAGACTCATAGATCTGGCCAGTAGTGAAGTTATTACTCTTACGCATCTTTGCAGAAACAAAGCGCTCGTAATGCCCAAGATCGAGGTCGGTTTCAGCGCCATCTTCAGTAACAAAGACTTCGCCGTGTTGAAGTGGGCTCATTGTCCCAGGGTCAACGTTGATATAAGGGTCTAATTTTAGGAGGGTGACTTTCAGGCCGCGGGATTCGAGAATCGCGGCAAGCGAGGCAGCTGCGATTCCTTTCCCTAAAGAAGAAACCACACCACCAGTGACAAAAACGTATTTGGTCATCGCTTAAGCTCTGTTGGAAAAAGTAATTATAACGATAGCGACTGAG
>JBJOEU010000050.1:0-7154 GCA_046049115.1 Pseudomonadota bacterium | reverse complement strand
ATCCACATGGCGTGTGTACCGGTTGGGAAAGTCTGCGCAAAGGTATAGTCGCGCTTTTCTTTGTCCATCAGCGCTTTCAAGCTAGCACCGTCAGTAACCCCCTTTTGATACAAAGCCTTAGATAGCGTGATTGCCTGGCCATTATTGTTGAGAGACATAAGCAAGGACATATCTTTTTGTTGGCCACCAATACCCATTTGCAGGCCATACATCATCCCGTAGAGAATATGAGACATATCGTTCTCACCATTAACTAGTTTGTCGCGAATAGCTGCCCAAGAGGCCTCCTTGGTAGGAATAATCTTGACGCCATATTTCTTGTCTAGCCCAAGGTGATTGGCCATGATGACTGATGAGCAGTCAGTCAGCGCAATAAAGCTCACCTTTACGTCAGTTTTCTCAGGAGCATCTGAGCCTGCAGCCCATGCGCCAGCTTTGACCATAGGATCGATGAGAGACAAAATACTTGCTGACCCAATGGATTGAATGAGCTTTCTTCTGGTTGGATTTGTATCCGCCACAGTAGAAGCTGTGTCCTTGCTAATAAGTACTTGAGTTTGCTTTTTATCTTTCATGCACGGCTCCTTTGGTCGATAAGTAACGATAAGGAAGATCTCAGCGCTGAAATAAATGGAAAGCTCTCTATTGGTGCACCAAATAAATACATGACCATTTTTGGTTCATGCAAGAAATTTGAGTGCATAGCCGACTGTTACAAATGAGACATGAACTTCATTAATGCAAATACAGTTAACGCACCAATAGTAAGCACCTCTGTACCAGGTGTTTACCTTATAGGCGCTGGGCCTGGAGCGGCTGATTTAATAACTGTTCGCGGGGCACGAATTCTGGCGCAGGCTGACATTATTTTTTATGACGCCCTGATAGATATGTCTATGTTGGAGTGGTGCAAGAGCACCAACATGGTGCCTGTTGGCAAAAGATGTGGTGCCCATTCCAGTTCACAACGGTTTATTAATAAGCAATTAGTTGACGCAGCTAGTAAGAATTTAGTGGTGGTGCGCTTAAAAGGGGGAGACCCCCTTATTTTTGGTCGTGCACAAGAAGAGATTGATGCATTAGAGCGGGCTGGCATTCATTATGAAATTGTTCCAGGCATTACTACTGCCTTAGCTGCTTCAGCGCAATTAAAGCAGCCCCCTACAACTAGAGAGTTGAGTCGTACTGTGACATTGACTACTTTACCGGGACGTTGTTCGCATGAGGACCATAAAACAGCCATTTACTACATGGCTCGTGATCAATTAAGCGAAGTAGCGGAAAGCTTAATGGTCCAGGGCTATTCACCAGAAACGCCTGTCTGTCTCATGGAATCCGTGAGCCTTCCAACAGAGCGAAGCTTTGCTTGCACATTAGGTGATTTGCGCTTGGGAGATTTGCACCATCATTTTTTAGATAGGCAGCCAGTTGTTGTGATGGTTGGGGAAGTTTATAGAAAGCAGCTTCGGCTACTAAGCCCATTAATTCGATCCGAATTTGATTTCAACGCATTGCAAGCAGCATCTTAATTATTTACCAGGAGATAAACATGAACTCATATCGCCCATTTGATCCAGATAGGCCTTTGTTTAGCAATCGCTGTAGTTGTGGACAGCATGCATCGGAGTTAGATCATGCAAATTCACTTTCTGTAAAACTGGACGCTGAGCAGCAAAGCGCTGATTTTGTTGAAGCCAGCATAGTGAAAGCCCTTTTTCCTCAAGAAGATCGTAGACGTGCATTTTTAAAAGCTGTTGGTGCCGGCGGAGCAATGAGTGCATTGTCAGGTTTCTTGCCAATAGGAGCCTTGCAAGCGATGGCCCAAGAAAAGGCCCCGCTTGAAAAACCAGATTTAAAGATTGGATTTATCGCCATTACTTGTGCAACTCCACTCATCATGGCTGACCCGCTAGGGTTTTATAAGAAACAGGGTCTGAATGTCACGCTGAATAAAACTGCGGGATGGGCTTTGATTCGAGACAAAATGTTGAGCAAAGAGCATGATGCCTCCCACTTTTTATCACCAATGCCAATTTCTATGTCGATGGGCTTGGGCTCTGATCCAACTCAGATGCGCGTGGCAACAATTCAAAACGTGAATGGTCAGGCGATTACTTTGGCTAACAAGCATAAAAATAATCGAGATCCTAAAAACTGGAAGGGTATGAAGTTTGCAGTTCCATTTGAATACTCAATGCATAACTTCTTATTGCGTTACTACGTGGCGCAAGCAGGTTTGGATCCAGATAGAGATATTCAGATTCGTGTAACACCACCGCCAGAGATGGTTGCGAACTTGCGCGCAGGAAATATTGATGGCTTCTTAGGGCCTGATCCATTTAACCAGCGTGCAGTGTATGACGAAGTTGGGTTTATTCATATTCTGACCAAGCAAATTTGGGATGGCCATCCTTGCTGTGCTTTTGGAACTTCGGAGGAATTTATCCGCAAGAACCCAAATACATTCGCAGCCCTTTATCGCGCTGTCCTGAATGCCTCTACGATGGCGCGTGATCCTGAAAATAGACCTTTAATAGCCAAAGTTATCTCTACCCCTAACTACCTTAATCAGCCTGAGACTGTAGTAATGCAGGTTCTTACTGGAAAGTTTGCAGATGGTTTGGGTAATGTTCAAAACGTGCCTGATCGAATTGATTTCAACCCAATTCCTTGGTATTCCATGGCTACCTGGATGTTGACTCAAATGCAGCGCTGGGGTTATGTCAAGGGTGATGTGAACTACAAAGATATCTCTGAAAAAGTGTTTTTACTCACAGATGCTAAGAAGTATATGGGTGAGACCGGTATTGCTATTCCTGAGCAAGCTAAGTCGGGATACAAGAAGGTCAAGATTATGGGTAAAGAATTTGACCCAAGTCAGCCAGCAGCCTACTTGAAATCTTTTCCAACAAACAAAGTGTGACCCTAAGGTTAATGAATGAAAACAGTATCTATTAAAGTTAAAGGTGCCATTCTCTCGGCGTTGATTTTGCTGATTTGTCTATTTTTATGGCATATGGCAACAACGCAGAAGGTTGCACCACCCACAGGAGCATCAACTAACTCTAGTGAGTACAACAGTCTTATGGGGCAGGGTGGCGGTGAGCTTGTTCAAAAAACAGGCTTTCCAACGCTGACGCAAATGGGGCAGACTTTTTATAAGCAGTTATCGCACCCGTTTTACGACAATGGTCCAAACGATAAGGGAATAGGCATTCAGCTTGGCTACTCATTGGCACGCGTTGCTCTGGGTTTCTTGTTGGCGATGTTGGTGGCGATTCCATTTGGATTTTGGATTGGTATGTCTCCTTTAGCTTATGAGGCATTCAATCCATTTATTCAAATTTTGAAGCCAATTTCCCCTTTGGCATGGATGCCAATTGCGCTCTACACAATTAAAGATTCTGCTATTTCAGGAATCTTTGTAATCTTTATTTGCTCTGTATGGCCGATGCTACTCAATACCGCCTTTGGTGTTGCGAACGTACGTAAAGAATTATTAAACGTAGCCAAAACATTGGAAGTATCTCCATTACGTAAAGCGTTCTTAGTTATTCTTCCTGCGGCCGCACCAACGATCTTGACCGGTATGCGGATCTCCATGGGTATTGCCTGGCTTGTCATTGTTGCTGCAGAAATGCTGGTTGGTGGCACAGGTATTGGTTATTTCCTGTGGAATGAGTGGAACAACTTATCTCTCTCCAGCGTGATATTCGCAATTCTTTTAATTGGTATTGTTGGAATGTTGCTTGACACTGCATTCGGCAAGTTACAAAAGGCGGTTTCTTATGCAGATTGAAAATACTTTTCTCAAGGTTGAAAACCTCAGTAAGTCCTATAAGCTCGATGCACCCCCTGTATTTGAGGGCATTAATTTTGAAATTGAGCGTGGAGAGTTCGTTTGTATTATTGGCCACTCTGGATGTGGCAAGACAACCATTCTTAACGTCCTTGCAGGCCTTGAAGATGCTACTGGTGGTGATGCCATCATGCTTGGTAAGCGCATTCAGGGTCCAGGACTAGAGCGTGGTGTTGTATTCCAAGGCCACGCATTAATGCCTTGGATGACTGTTTTGCAAAACGTTGCATTTGCTGTTAAATCCAAATTTCCAGATTGGTCCAAAGAGAAAATAGCTGAGCATTCAAAAAAATACTTGGCCATGGTTGGCCTGGTTAATGCTGAGAATAAAAAACCTTCGGAGTTATCGGGTGGTATGAAGCAACGGGTCGGTATTGCTCGCGCATTTGCAATTGAGCCAAAAATGCTTTTACTTGATGAGCCGTTTGGGGCGCTAGATGCGTTGACTCGGGGGGTGATTCAGGATGAGCTTTTAAAAATTTGCAAAGAGACAAATCAAACTGTCTTCATGATTACGCATGACGTTGATGAAGCCATATTACTTTCAGACAAAATTATGTTGATGAGTAATGGGCCTAATGCTCGTATTGCGGAAATTGTTGTGAATACACTACCCAAGGGTAGAAAGCGTGCCAATTTACATCATGACGCTATGTACTATCCAATGCGCAATCATTTGGTCGATTTTCTAGTGAATCGTTCAAAAGATTTGCAGGTGAAAGCAGCCAGCGGTGAGCTTGCTTCATATAAACCCCTGATAGTTCTACCTGGGGTTGAAGAAACTATTACGCAGTAAATAAAACTTAAATCAAGGAGAAAAAAATGGATCGTTCTGTTGTTACGCAAAAAATTATTGAAGCTAAAGTACGTAATGGTATGAAATGGAGTGATATCGCCAAAGCTATCGGCGAGTCAAAGGAATGGGTTACTGCTGGTTGCTTAGGCCAAATGACCTTTACAAAGGCTCAAGCTGAGGCTGCTGGTAAGTTATTTGAATTAACCGATGAAGAGATGGCATGGCTTCAAATTGTTCCTTACAAGGGCTCTTTGCCAACAGCAGTGCCAACCGATCCATTGATCTACCGTTGGTATGAGATTGTGAGTGTGTATGGAACAACCATCAAAGAGTTGATTCATGAAGAATTTGGGGATGGCATCATGAGTGCAATTGATTTCTCAATGGACATTCAACGCGAGCCTGATCCAAAGGGGGATCGTGTGCAGGTGGTGCTCTCTGGAAAATATCTTTCATATAAGACCTATTGATACTTAAGCATTCTTACAATAAGCCACCCTCTGGTGGCTTATTGTTAATGTATCCTTACTACACTCTATTCAATAGTTAAGGCCATTCAAATGCAAGATGATTTAGACTTCAAAACGCTGGTTAGTCAAATAGGTGAGGCCGTTATTATTTCTGACCGAGATGAAAAGATCTTATTTTGGAATGCATCTGCCGAGCGGATCTTTGGTTTTACTCCAGATGAAGCTTTGGGAAAAACTCTCAGCATCATCACGCCTGAACGCTTTAGAGAGCGCCACTCGAAAGGCTACTTTCATACTATTCAGACTGGACAAACTAAGTACGGACATACTTTACTGAGAGTTCCTGCAGTTCATAAGGACGGGCGCTCTATTTCCATAGCATTCTCGGTAAGTATGTTGTTTGATGAGCAAAAGCAGCCTATTGCAATAGCGGCAATCATTCGCGATGAGACGGAGCGGTTTCATGAGGAGCGTCAGCTAAAGGCTAAGTTAGCAGCTTATGAAGCTAGTGATTGAGTTTTATCAAGCAGTTAATGCTTGAATCTCATTATCGAGCTCTAAATACAGATATGAAATCTTGTTTAGTAGCTAGATCTTAGAAATTCTCTGTAGCACAAGAAACTTTGCCCGATTTAATTGCCTTTAAAAATGTGGCATAGTCAGCCTCATTTTGTTTGCTGTAAGCAATTGAGAACTTAACGAGAGCATCATCTAAGGCTTCGCTTTTTCCGCAGTAGCCGGCAAGAACAGCAGGATCTCCTGAGCGGGCATGGGCATTGGCTAATGCCCATCCAAAGAGTTTTGCAAAATCAGGAAATACTTTAGTGTTGATGCCGTCTCCCCCAACTGAAATTCCACCCTTCATGTCGCGTAGTTGTCTTACATAAAAATCTGTTTCTGCTGTTTTCCCAAAGCCGAGAAAGAGGTCTGGAGCCCCTTGTATTAAGCATTGCCCATGAACGACGCGCTCTCCTTCGGACTTAAATTGCGTATCTGGAAAAAATGAAGCAAGAACCGATTTTTGCGCCTGTTTCGTTTGGAGAAAAAGTGGGTCATTTGCATCGAGCCCCTCAAAGTACATTACCCAGCAACCAGTACCTACACTACCAACCCCAACAACCTTTCTTGCCCAATCAATCCATTTGTAGCGCGCTAATAAATGTCTTCGATCTGGTGCTAAAGACTGAATATAGGAATTCAAACCTTCGTCATTGAGCTCGGTAATTCTTATTCCATGAGGTGAAAATTCGGGATGCTCGATGAGCGGAGGATTGCTAATGAGTCGAATTCCATCGCTACTAAGTTCCGTCAGTTTTCCAAGCATGCCATGGCCACTATTTTTGCGAGCCTTATCCAACAAGCCCTTTAAATACTTTTGGCTTGCAGCATTTGCATTTTTTGCGGCGATACTTGTTAGTGATTTTTCATCTATATAAGTACGTTTGAGATCTATATAGGGTATGGAAGCATATTGATGAAGATTATTTCTATATGCTCTGGAGATATTTCGCACAATATCCTCTCCATAAGCTTGATCTTGACCAAGCAACTTGGCGGCAATCATCGCGCTCGCTGTCAGCCGCTTTAAATCCCAGTCAAAATTTCCAGGAAGCGTTTCATCAAAATCATTAATTCCAAAGACTAGCTGGTGTTCGGTTGTGGAAAAGAACCCAAAGTTACTAACGTGCATGTCTCCACATAATTGAACTTGAATGGATGGACTTGGGAGTTCGGCCAAGTCATGCGCCATAGTTGCAGCACCACCTCTAAAAAATGCAAAGGGATCGGCGGCCATTCGAGCATGGCGAATTGGAACATATTCAGGAATTCGGGTTTTGGCTTGAGCAAGCAGAATCTCAATGGGTCCTTGGCGCTTGCTCACTTCAGCAAATTGCCCAAGCGAGGAACGATCAACCTCTTTACGAATCGATTTTCCTAGGCTAAGCCGCTCTTGAGAGCTTGGGTTCTTTTTAAGAAATGATTCGTACAGTTTGCTGGACATGGTTCTATGATCTCATAGACTTTAGGC
>JBJOEU010000049.1:0-7635 GCA_046049115.1 Pseudomonadota bacterium | reverse complement strand
ACTTACAGCTTCCCGAATTTGATGATTGACCATGCAATGCGTAACACGCATGTGCCGCCAGGTTTCTGGCGTGGCGTAAACGTCAATCAAAATGCGATCTTCTTGGAAACCTTTATGGATGAGATGGCTGAAGCTACTGGTGTAGATGCAGTCGAGTTCCGTCGCAAGCATATGGAAAAGTTCCCGCGTGCAGTAGCAGTCCTCAATGCTGTGGCTGATGGGATTGGTTGGACTAAACCTGCTAAGCCAGGTGTATTTCGCGGTGTTGCCCAGATGCGCTCATTCGGTAGTTATGTTGCTGCCGCTTGCGAGCTATCGGTGACCAATGGCAATGAAGTGAAAATCCATCGCATTGTGGCTGCAACTGATCCGGGTTATGTAGTCAATCCAGCTCAAGTAGAGCGTCAAGTATCAGGCTCTTTTGTGTATGGTTTATCTGCTCTCTTTGAAGAAGAGATCACGATCGACAAGGGTGCGGTTGTGCAGAAGAACTTTGATACCTTCAATTCCATTCGCCTGTCTCAGATGCCTAAAGTAGAGACGATCATCATTCAAGGTGGTGGTAAAGAATGGGGTGGTGTTGGTGAGCCAACGATTGCGGTTGCAGCGCCAGCTGTACTCAATGCGATCTACCGTGCAACAGGCAAGCGCTTGCGCACGGTTCCATTGAAAAACAGCGGTATTAAGTTGGTGTAATGGCTATGGGCAAGCAGGAATGAGACGAACGCTAGCGGTTTTATTGCTAGGGACCTCGACTCTTCTCCTGCCTTGCTTAGCGCACTCTCAAACCTGGGCGGGGGATTCGATTGTGAATCCCCTCACTTCTTCCCCGGGCGATGCTGCAAGGGGGCGAGCGCTTGTGGCTAATCGTCAAGTCGGTTTATGTTTGCTGTGCCACAGCGGTCCATTTCCGGAAGAGCGCTTTCAGGGTAATCTTGCGCCAAACTTGATTGCTAGTGTGGGTCAATCCACTCCAGCTCAATTGCGAGCCCGATTAGTTGATCCTAGTCGCCTCAATCCAAGTAGCATCATGCCAGCCTACTATCGCACTACAGGCTTGAAGCGTGTAGCTCCCAAGTTTGTTGACCAGACTATTCTGACTAGCCAAGAGATAGAAGATGTTGTGGCTTTTTTAGTAAGCCTTCAATAACTAACTGAAATGATGAAATTAATATGACTGAGTTCAATCTGAGTTCAAACCCCATCAAACGAAGTCGACGTATGTACTTGTCTGCGTTGGGCCTTTTGGGCCTTTCCAGTTGGATTGTTCCAAGTTTGACCATGGCTAAAAAGCCAGAGGCAATGGAGGCGATCGCCAAAATTATTGGCTCGAGTACTGTTCGTGATGCCCGAGTGAAGCTGGTGATTCCACCTTTGGTCGAAAGTGGCAATCTAGTAGTTCTCAAGTTGTCCATTGATAGTCCGATGACTGCAAATGACTACGTTAAGGCAGTGCATGTGATTTCTGAGGCTAATCCATCTCCCAATATGTTTACTGCGTATTTCACACCCCATTCTGGGCGCGCTGAGTTAACGACTCGTGTGAGGTTGGCAGACTCACAACGGGTATGGGCCATCGCACAAATGAGTGACGGTAGTTTTTTCCGCGGCTATGCCGATACGCTAGTGACTCTTTCAGCCTGCACGGAGATGATATGAGTAAGACCTCCCGCACAGGTATCACGATGCCAGCCCAGGCAAAAAAAGGCGCCATCATTGAAATTCGGGCAATCGCCCAGCACGATATGGAAACGGGCTATCGATATACTGAAGATGGTAAACGAATCCCACGTGACATCATTCAATTCTTTACTTGCCAATATAACGGCGAGGAAGTGTTCAGAGCAGACTTTAATCCTGGTATCGGCGCAAACCCCCTCATCATTTTCACTACCGTAGCAGTGGCCTCTGGCACGCTCGTATTTAAGTGGGTAGGGGATGGTGGCTATGAGGCAGTCAATCAAGCGCAAATTACCGTCTCGTGAATCTGTTTGTTTTTTGCCTTCGCGTATTACCGCTATTAGTCTTTCTGCTTGGGCTTAATTCCAGTCAAGCACTTGCAGCTCCAAAAGATACTCGGCAATCAAGCTATCACCTGATGACGCCCGAGAATCGGGCAATGCAAGATGATGCCAATCTTAATCCCGCTGCATTTTGGGTCATGGATGGTCACAGCCTCTGGAAAGAAAAGACCGGCAACAAGAATGTATCTTGTGCATCTTGTCATGGGGATAGTGGGCAAAAAATGACTGGTGTAGCAACGCAGTTTCCGAAGATGCAGAAAGGAAAGTTGCAGACTTTGGAGGGGCAAATTAATCAATGTCGCACTTCACGACAAGAATCCCCGGCACTCGCTTATGAGAGTAAAGAGCTTCTAGCGTTAACCGCATTTGTAGCAACCCAATCCAAGGGTTTACCAATCGCCGTTCTAGAAACGCCTCAGAACAAAAAAGATCTACAGCAGGGTCGTCAATTCTTTAATGAAAGAATGGGTCAGCTCAACTTATCTTGCGCTCAATGCCATCAAGATCGTGCTGGCTTGAAATTGGGAGGAAGTTTCATTCCTCAAGGCCACCCAACTGCCTACCCAATTTACCGAATTGAATGGCAGACCATGGGTTCTTTGCAAAGACGTCTACGCAACTGTATGAGTGGGGTGCGCGCTCAGCAGTTTGAGTATGGCTCGCAAGAGATGGCTCAATTAGAGTTATTTCTGATGTGGCGAGCCAGAGGCATGCCCCTGGAAACTCCAGGGGTCCGGCCTTAAGTGCACTTAGTCTGAGAAAACGACTGAAGTAGCACCATTAATCAAAACACGGTCATGCAAGTAGTAACGCAGGGCGCGTGAGAGTACAGTACGCTCCAAATCTCTACCTTTACGAACCAAATCTTCAGGCGTATCGCCATGGGTAACGCGAGTAACGTCTTGCTCAATGATCGGACCTTCATCTAAATCACTCGTCACAAAGTGTGCAGTTGCGCCAATCAACTTAATGCCGCGAGCATGGGCTTGATGGTAAGGCTTTGCACCTTTAAAGCTCGGCAAGAAGGAGTGGTGAACGTTGATGCAGCGTCCAGATAATTTGGTAGATAAATCATCCGACAGAATTTGCATATAACGCGCCAAAATAACCATATCCACCTTGGCATCAGCCACAATTTCTAGGAGCTTGGCTTCTTGGCTTGACTTTGTCTCTGGCGTAACCGGTAAGTGATAAAACGGAATATCCGCAAAATCAATACTGGAGTAAACCTCGCGCGGATGATTGGAAACAATACCGCTAATGATCATTGGCAACTCACCAATGCGCCAACGATAGAGAAGGTCTACTAGGCAATGATCTAGCTTGGATGCCATGATCAGCACTCGCTTCAAATCTTTTACAGCACGCAAGTCCCAAGTGAGGTCAAAGCGCTTGGCAATTTCTACAAAGCCAGCCTTAAGGGATTGACTATCGGCGCCACAGCTAAAGCTCACGCGCATGAAAAAGCGTTTAGAAGCTTTGTCATCAAATTGCTGGGCTTCCTCAATATCACCACCTAATTCAAAGATGTAGGTTGAAACAGCGGCAACAATGCCTGGTTTATTAGGGCAGGTCAGTGTGAGGTAGTAATTTTCTGTAGTCATGGCTTTGAAGAAGGAAGGATTGCTTAAAAGAGGTAATTTTAGACTGCTTATTTGGAGGTGGTCAGGCTATCCGCGGGGCCAGGGTAGGGCTCACTCATATCTTTGATTTTAGGAACGGGGATATCTGAGCAAATCGGCTTGGGCCCTAAGGCATTCAGAAAGTTGCAATCTTGCTTGGTCGCTGCAGAGGCAGCATGCTCTAAAGGCGATTTACCGGTGGTTACGGTGGAGATGGCGCTAACCGCGGTCGAAGGGTTAGCTACTGCTGCAGATGCAGCCACCGTGCCTGCAGAGCTCGCAGCCGTGGTAGCAGATCCCCCTAAGGCTAATAATGGTGCCGCACAACCGCTCAAATTGAGGCAGAGAACTATGCCTCCAAGAGCAGACCAGCCCGATAGGTTCAGTCTGCTTTGACGGGCATTCAAGATAGGATATTTATTTTCGCGTGCAGACAACGTTGAAAACCCCAGCCGCCCACGACTCGCTTACAACAGGCTCAAATTCACTATTGGGAGTTTTATTATCTGAAACCACTTTGCCACTACCTTTATTTCCAGCGAACTCTTTGTATTCGATTGGGCGGTAGCTCATGGCTGGGCAGTTGTACTCATTCATGCCGATGATGGAGCTAACGGGCTGTTTTGTTTTTGGATTAACGCCTGGCTTCTTCAAGTCGAGCATGGACATAATTTGTGCTTTTTCACCTGATGCGCTTACCGTATCAAGATCAACATACACCACCATAAGCTCGTTTGATCCCAGTTCTTTCCATTCAGCAAAGCTGCTAGAGAAGGGTAGTAAAGAGAGTCCGGTAAAGATGGTGAGTGCGTGTATTTTTTTCATCATATGTGGCGTTATCGCATTGTTATTAAAGTAAGTTCAGTCCTAGCTAGACCTACTAGGCCTATTAGGACCATTCTAAACTCCCCCGGTTTATTTCTCCTTAATATTCAGATCGAGTTGTCGGCTGATCTTTGAGGGTTTCATTTGCAAGGGAAGATATTCATTGCGAGCCCAAAGCCCGCTCATATTGCGGTAAAGCTTGTTCTGCACCCACCCAGACTGCCCAGATTGATAAATAAAGAGGGATTGCTCTAAATCCGATAGGTCATAAAGCGTCCTTAGACTTGGTGCCTGCTTAGTTTCAAAAGGATTGTCAGCTCTGAGTAGTTCAAGGCGCCCTACATTGACGCTAAAACTATCGCCAGGAAAAGGCTGCGTCAAATTGAAGAGACTGCCAAGGAATGGCACCTTGCTCAAAGGGCGATGCTCTGAGACGGCGATGTGTGCATTACCCCAAACCCAATTTTTAGGATTGTTGCCAAATTGCATGCTCAGTTGCTCAAGCGCTTTATCAAACGCTGCATTCGAAGTGTCAGTACAACTCTCAATCTGTTCAGTTTTGGGATCGTTGCACCAAGGGCTATTGGGATTTTGTAATTGCAATATTAATGAATGCCTAAAGCTGCGCGCACCATAATTTTCTGTGAACAAATGCCCTAAGCGTGAGAAGAGTTTTCGTGAAAGTTGGTCAGCCCAGGCATTAAATATTAGCGCGCCAGCACTATCGATTTTCATATTCCCATCAAAGTTCTTGCTCAGCTCAATTGCTTGTTGAGCTAGCGGATGTGTTGATTGCGC
Organism: Pseudomonadota bacterium; assembly: GCA_046049115.1. Lineage (GTDB taxonomy): Bacteria > Pseudomonadota > Gammaproteobacteria > Burkholderiales > Burkholderiaceae > Polynucleobacter. Next base: position 2,366 of record JBJOEU010000049.1, on the reverse strand, counting down.
CGATTTAAATAATTCTAATAATGGAGTTGCGCCCAAAGACAGGGTATCTGCTTGCATCGCTTTCATAGAAGCGAAGTCGTGCATTGAGTTAGCTTTAATGAGCTCCACAATTCTGTCGTAGCGGGTTGGTAAGTCCCAGTCACCGGTCAGTGGATTTGGATCATTGCTCGCAATGATTTTTTGGTTAGCCGTGGCAATCCAATGGGAATCTGGATTACTACTGTTAGGTAGTTGCTCGAAGGGGACGTAGCCAGCCCAGTCATATTGCTTCTCCCAGCCCAATGCTGGCGCTACTCCATACAGTCCTTGGTGCAAAGTGCGTTTGGGCGCGACACCAGCCGCCTGATAAGAAATATTTCCATCTACATCTGCCATCACCACGTTTTGCATTGGCGCATAGTTTTTGCGTAGTGCCTGCTTAAATGCCCCTAAATCTGTGGCGTGATTCATGTCTAGCAAGCCGGCGACAGATTGATTTTCAACATCTAGTGCAGTCCACCGTAAAGCCAATACAAAGCGATCGGTATCAATCGCCCGTTTGGCTCGTGCATACGATTCAGAAATCACTGGACCATGCCGTGTTTCTTTGACTAAGAAACGTAGCGAAGGCTCGCCTTTGATATCGATCATTTCTTGGCGAACTTTGAAGGCTAGTGGGCCCTCTGGACCTCGATACATTCCAGGATTTTTTGGATCTAATTGCTCAATATATAAATCCTGAACATCAGGGCCGGTATTCGTAAAGCTCCAAGCAAATTTATCGGTCCGGCCCAGTACCACTGCCGGAATGCCGGGCAGGGTTGCGCCAATGACATTGAGACCTGGGGCTTCTAAGTGGGCCATGTACCAAATCGCTGGGGCTGATAAACCTAGATGAGGGTCGTTTGCCAGCAAGGGCTTGCCAGAGGCCGTGATTTTTCCGCCAAGCGCCCAGTTATTGGATCCAATGCCTTCCTTACCGCCCGGAACTTCATTGATGGCTAATTCAGTTGCAGGTAGCTTCTTTGACTTTTGATCTCTTGGGAGTGGATTAGGGTTAAAGACATTGATATCCCGATACATTTTTGCAAAGTCAACATGACTCACGGGCTCACCAGGCGTATAGGCTGGCATTACTTCCCAGACTTGCTTGCTTGTTAAAAACTGCGAGAGTTCAAGGCGTTGTAATTCTTGTTGCCAGTTACCACCAAGATCCAGCGCCATCATCAGCATCCATGCCACGCTATCAGTAGGTGACCAATGCCCTGGTTTGGATCCAGTTAAAAAGTATTCCGCTGGAAGGGCCCAGCCCAAGTGGGCATTACCAGCATTAACACCATCTGCATAAGACTGAAGCAATCGTTTGGCAGCAATCGGGTAGCGATCAAACTGTTTTTCCGCAGCGCGCTTGATGCCCAGTGTCCGAATAAATCGATCGATTGCGACAGTTTCTTTGCCGAGGATTTCAGAGAGCCTCCCACTGGCTAGGCGGCGATTAATCTCCATTTGCCAAGAGCGTTCACTGGCATGTAAATAACCTAATGCAAAGAGAGCATCCGAAGAGCTCTTAGCCTGAATGTGGGGAATATCGCTCTCATCAAAGGAGATGGCCACGGAATCCCCGAGAGACTTGATAATCCGCTTACCGGAAGCATTAGTTTGGGCTGAGAGTAGGTAGATTATTCCGGCGGCAATGATGAGGACAAGGGCTGCAGAACCAAGCCAAAAGATCCCTTTAAAGGCAGATTTAAGACCTGAGCTTGGCATCAGTATTTTCATGAGAATAGTTTAGTGGGTTTGCCAGGACTAGACCCCAGGCTTGATGAAAGCAGGCTTCCCGCCGCTAATAGAGCTCGCATGCTAAAATTTTGCTTGTCTTGATTTATTTAGTACGGCTTTTGCGAGCCCGAGTGGTGAAATCGGTAGACACAGCAGATTTAAAATCTGCCGACTCAAAAAAGTCGTGCCGGTTCGATTCCGGCCTCGGGCACCAATCGATTGATTTCAGGCATTCTTGAAATATCTTTACTTTCTCTCCTTGCTTCCCTTACTTTGGTGTGCCACTCCTAGTTTGGCAGCAGATTCCCTAGTTTTTACTTGTGAGCGCTCGGAAAAGAATTACACCGAAACTTATCAGCTCAAAGTCATGGCCGCCTTAAAAGGTCAGAAGGCTAAAGTCTTTGTCGATGATCGAGATTTAGATCGATCTAGCGAGTTGGGTCGGCAAACCATTAAGAATGTTCTGATTACTGAATCTACCGTCCTCATTTCAATGGAGTCACAATTTCCCCCAGAGAATTTTGATGGTGTTCAGTATGGCGCTGGTTCTGTAATCACGGCGATCACCATTAATCGAACAACGGGCCAGCTAAGAAAGTCCGAGACCA
>JBJOEU010000048.1:0-7264 GCA_046049115.1 Pseudomonadota bacterium | reverse complement strand
GGTTCAAAACTTAATAAATTACCCTAGCGCTTAAAGACACTCACCTCCCGCACAAACAGTCCTGGGTTGGTCTTTTTGGGGTGTTGAGCGTCGGATGGAGCAGGGACTGGAGATGGTTTGTCACCCTTGCTTCCTTCTTTTCCTCCCGCCGTGTTGGCTTTAGCCGACGGCACGATATTTCCCGGTCTTAGCATTGGCGCCCCTGGCGAAACTACTGGCGAAGTTGTCTTCAACACCGCACTTACGGGCTATCAAGAGATCATTACTGATCCTAGTTACTCACGCCAAATTGTCACCTTGACTTACCCACACATCGGTAACGTTGGGGTAAACGGTCAAGACGCTGAGTCGGATCAGATTCATGCGGCTGGTTTAGTTGTAAAAGACCTGTCTAAGCGTGTCTCGAATTTCCGCTCTGAAGAAACTCTGGATAGCCACCTCATAAAAGCAGGAGTAGTAGGCATCTCTGGCATCGATACCCGCAAGCTCACTCGCATCCTGCGCGACAAAGGCGCTCAGTCTGGTGCGATTGTTGCTGGCAAGATGGGCGATGACTTAGAGACCCTCGGTAAAAAAGCCTTGGAGCTGGCTAAAGCCTTCCCCGGTATGGCTGGTTTAGACCTAGCTAAAGTGGTTACAACAAAAACTCCTTACCAATGGCGCGAAGCTGAGTGGGACTTGCATGGTCCTGATGGCAAACCTGCCTATCGTTCTTTAGATACCGCCAAGCCAATCAAAAAAGTGGTTGCTTATGATTTTGGTGTGAAGCGCAATATTTTGCGCATGCTCACTGAGCGTGGCTGCGAGTTAACGATTGTTCCTGCGCAAACTACTGCCGCCGAAGTGTTGGCAATGAACCCGGATGGTGTGTTCTTCTCAAATGGCCCTGGAGACCCTGGTCCTTGTGATTACGCGATTGCTGCTGCAAAAGAAATTATTGAAAAGGGCATTCCGACTTTCGGTATTTGTTTGGGTCACCAAATTATGGGCTTAGCTGCTGGTGCTAAAACTCTCAAGATGAAGTTTGGCCACCATGGCGCAAACCATCCTGTAAAAGATTTGGATACTGGGCGCGTAGCTATTACCTCTCAGAACCATGGTTTTGCCGTGGATGCAAAAACTTTGCCTGACAACATTCGCGTTACGCATGTGTCTTTATTTGATGGATCACTGCAAGGTTTAGCTTGGAAAGATAAGCCTGCTTTGTGTTTCCAAGGGCATCCTGAGGCCTCACCAGGCCCTCACGATATTGCCTATTTATTCGATCGTTTTGTGGAGCTCATGAATGCTGCCGCTGTTAGTAATAAGGAGGGCAAATAATGCCTAAGCGTAGCGACATTAAGAGCATCCTGATTATTGGTGCTGGTCCCATTGTGATTGGGCAAGCCTGTGAGTTTGACTACTCTGGAGCGCAAGCTTGTAAGGCATTGCGTGACGAAGGTTACAAAGTCATTCTGGTAAACAGCAATCCTGCTACCATCATGACTGATCCTGAGATGGCGGATGTGACATACATCGAGCCAATTACTTGGGAAGTAGTGGAGCGCATTATTGCCACCGAGAAACCCGATGCGATTTTGCCAACTATGGGCGGTCAAACTGCCTTAAACTGCGCACTCGATTTACATCGCCATGGTGTTCTCGAGAAATACGGTTGCGAATTGATTGGTGCTTCACCAGAGGCGATTGATAAAGCAGAAGATCGTCAAAAGTTTAAAGATGCAATGACCAAGATTGGTCTTGGTTCTGCGAAGTCTGGCATTGCGCACTCGATGGATGAAGCTCATGAAGTGCAGCAGCGTATTCAGAAAGAGACTGACAGTTTAGGTTTCCCAGTAGTTATCCGTCCTTCATTCACCATGGGTGGATCAGGTGGCGGTATCGCTTACAACCGTGAAGAGTTTGAAGAGATTTGCAAACGCGGTTTAGACTTATCACCAACCCGCGAGCTCTTGATTGAAGAGTCGCTCTTGGGTTGGAAAGAGTTCGAGATGGAAGTGGTGCGTGACCGCGCTGATAACTGCATCATCGTTTGCTCGATTGAAAACTTAGACCCGATGGGTGTGCATACCGGTGACTCGATCACGGTTGCGCCCGCACAAACCTTAACGGATAAAGAGTATCAAATTTTGCGTAACGCTTCGATTGCGGTCTTGCGTGAGATTGGTGTGGATACTGGCGGTTCGAACGTGCAGTTCTCGATTAACCCAGTTGATGGCCGCATGATCGTCATTGAGATGAACCCCCGTGTTTCACGATCATCCGCCTTGGCTTCAAAAGCAACTGGTTTTCCGATCGCCAAGATTGCTGCGAAGTTGGCGGTAGGCTACACCTTGGATGAGCTGAAGAACGACATCACCGGTGGCGCTACTCCAGCATCTTTTGAGCCTTCAATCGATTACGTTGTAACGAAGATTCCCCGTTTTGCCTTTGAGAAATTTCCGCAAGCAGATTCACGTTTAACTACACAGATGAAGTCCGTAGGTGAGGTGATGGCCATTGGCCGCACCTTCCAAGAGTCTTTCCAAAAAGCATTGCGTGGTTTAGAGGTTGGTGTTGATGGTCTGGATGAAGTCTCCACAGACTTGGATGACATCATTCAAGAAATCGGTGAGCCAGGCCCAGATCGTATTTGGTATTTGGCTGACGCTTTCCGCATGGGCATGGGCTTGGATGAGGTTTACAACGAGACTAAGGTAGATCCTTGGTTCTTGGAGCAGATCGAAGAGCTCATCACCATGGAGACTGAGCTCAAGCAACGCAAGCTTGATAGCTTGTCAGCTCCTGAATTACGTTTCATTAAGCAAAAAGGTTTTTCAGATCGTCGCTTAGCGAAATTATTGGGGGTGGATGCCTCCTCTGTTCGCGCAGCACGTCATCGCCTCAAAGTAGTTCCGGTTTACAAGCGAGTGGATACCTGTGCTGCTGAGTTCTCTACGAACACTGCGTATCTGTACTCCACCTACGAAGCAGAGCATGGTGAGTGTGAATCTCAGCCAAGCACTAAAGACAAGATTATGGTTTTGGGCGGCGGTCCTAACCGTATTGGTCAAGGTATTGAGTTTGACTATTGCTGCGTTCACGCAGCCTTGGCAATGCGCGAAGATGGTTATGAAACCATCATGGTGAACTGCAATCCAGAAACAGTTTCTACTGACTACGATACCTCTGATCGCCTGTATTTTGAGCCATTGACACTAGAAGATGTTTTAGAGATCGTCGCTATTGAAAAGCCAAAAGGCGTGATCGTGCAGTATGGCGGCCAGACTCCCTTGAAGTTAGCTTTGGATCTCGAGGCTAATGGTGTGCCCATTATTGGAACTTCTCCTGACATGATCGATGCTGCAGAAGATCGCGAGCGTTTCCAAAAGCTATTACATGAGTTGAATTTGCGTCAGCCGCCGAATCGTACTGCTCGCGCAGAAGATGAAGCTCTCAAACTGGCTGAAGAAATTGGTTATCCGTTGGTAGTGCGTCCTTCCTATGTATTGGGTGGCCGCGCGATGGAAATCGTCCATGATGGCCGTGATCTTGAGCGCTATATGCGTGAAGCGGTCAAAGTATCCCATGACTCACCAGTACTGTTAGATCGCTTCTTGAACGATGCGATTGAGTGTGATGTGGACTGCATTAGCGACGGTCAGCAGGTATTTATCGGTGGCGTGATGGAGCACATTGAGCAAGCCGGGGTTCACTCCGGTGATTCTGCCTGTTCCTTGCCACCATATTCCTTGTCGGATGAGACGATTGCAGAAATCAAACGTCAAACTGCGGCGATGGCTAAAGGTCTGAACGTAGTGGGTTTGATGAACGTGCAGTTTGCGATTCAGCATGTCGATGGTAAAGATGTTATCTATGTGCTCGAAGTGAACCCACGCGCTTCTCGTACCGTTCCATTCGTATCCAAAGCCACTGGTTTGCAGTTGGCTAAGATTGCAGCTCGCTGCATGGTGGGTCAAACTCTAGAGCAGCAGGGTATTCTGAATGAGGTCAAGCCAGCTTACTTCTCAGTAAAAGAGGCTGTATTCCCATTTAATAAGTTTCCAGGTATTGATCCAATCCTCGGACCAGAGATGCGCTCTACTGGTGAGGTGATGGGTGTTGGTAAGACTTTTGGTGAAGCGCTCTTCAAATCCCAATTAGGCGCAGGAATCAAACTGCCTAAGAGTGGCACAGTATTGCTCACCGTCAAAGATAGCGATAAGCCTAAAGCAGTTGAAGTGGCTAAGCTTTTGCACCAATTGGGATTCCCTATGGTTGCTACTAAAGGTACTGCCGCAGCCATTGAAGCAGCTGGCTTACCAGTGCGCGTAGTGAATAAGGTTAAAGATGGTCGCCCACACATTGTTGACTTGATCAAGAATGGTGAGATCTCTCTGGTATTTACCACTGTTGATGAGACCCGTACCGCAATTGCGGATTCACGCTCCATTCGCACTAGCGCTCAAGCTAATAATGTGACTTACTACACCACAATTAGTGCAGCACGCGCAGTAATGGATGGTTTGTTGACTTCACAAAACGGTAACAAAGGGTCGCTTGAGGTGTATTCATTGCAAAATCTACACAAGACTCTCAATTAAATTAAATGAGGTAAGAAGCATGAACACAATTCCGATTACTAAGCGTGGCGCAGAACTTCTCAAAGAAGAGTTACATCGTTTAAAGCATGTAGAGCGTCCATCTGTCATTAATGCGATCTCTGAAGCACGTGCACAAGGCGACCTCTCTGAGAATGCTGAGTACGATGCCGCTAAAGAGAAGCAGGGTTTTATTGAAGGCCGTATTCAGGAGTTAGAAGGAAAGCTATCTGCTGCACAGATCATTGATCCAGCTAGTCTAGATGTAAACGGTCGTATCGTATTCGGTGCAACCGTTGATCTTGAAGATCTAGAAGATGGCACGAAGCTCACTTATCAAATCGTTGGTGACGATGAGGCTGATATCGCAGTAAATAAGATTTCTATCAGTTCACCTATTGCTCGCGCCTTGATTAGCAAAGAAGAGGGCGACGTAGTTGCAGTGCAGGCTCCTGGCGGTAATCGCGAGGTAGAAATTCTCGCGGTTCGTTACATCTAATCCAAAGCAGAATTGATATGCAGACCTTAGAGACTCCGAAGCACTTGGTGGCTCAAAGACTATTCATTCTGATTGCGGGTCTGTGGGTTGGTAGCTTACTTGCGGTGGGTTATTTAGTTGCCCCGGCTATCTTCAGCACAATGACCGATCGCCAAGCTGCCGGAATGGTTGCTGGCAGCATCTTTAAATTAGAGGCCTATCTCAGCCTGATCGTTTGTATTGGTCTGATGGTTCTGGCCAATCTCCTGGTTAATCGTGGCCTCAATCAATTTAAGCTCATTCGCTGGCTCTTATTGGCAATGCTACTGTGTGCAATTGCAGCCAGCTTTATCTTGATCCCCTGGATGAACACCTTGAGAGATGACGCCCTAATGCAAGGCATGCCCGTAATGCTCTCTCCCTCAGCTGCTTTGTTCGGAAGACTGCATGGCATCTCCAGCATCCTGTTTATGTTGCAGAGTGTTTTAGGAATCTTTTTAGTTTGGCGACTCACAAAAAGATAAGTTAAAAAGCAAGCCAAAAAAAAGTCATTCAAAAGAAGGGCAATAAAAAACGCCGACTCGCGACGTTTTTTACTTGCAACCCTTTAAATACCTCAGAGATTAAGAGCCCAATGATTTCTTCTTGGTGCTACTCATGCGTACCTTGCGTTTCTTAATTGGCGCAGGGGCTGCAACTGCCTTGCGGTAACCCGGAGATGACCAACCAATTTTTGATTCAGCGGCATCAGCACGTAGAACCCGTTTCTTGGGGGCAGCGCCTTTAGCCGCAGCCACTCTTTCAAAAGGGGATTTGCTGGCTGCTGAGCGTCGATCTGATCTCTCAGAAGTGCTAGTGCGAATGCCGGCTTTGGCTACTACGCGATTGGGTTGGCGCTTCGTGCGGGGCGCTTGTAATGTCTTCTTGGTTTGCTTGCTAGATCTAGTCAAATTGACGAGTGCGGCATCGACAATATCGATTGGCTTCCAGAGCACCAGCAATTTACCAATGTGCTGAACAGGTGCAGCGCCCAGTTTGTCGCAGAGCTCTTCATAAATAGCGATGCGGGCTTCACGCTCGTCGCCAAAAACGCGAACTTTAATCAAGCCGTGATGAGAGATGGCTGATTTAGCCTCTTTAATCACCGCGGGGGTAAGGCCATCGCCACCAATCATGACGACTGGGCTGAGCCCATGAGCGTCGGCTTTAAGGGATTTGCGTTGTGCGGGGGTAATAGTAAGTGCAGTCATGGGCTCGATGATAGAGCATTAGGGCTTGTAAAACAGGGCTTTTGGCCTTATTTGAGCCTATATCAAGGTGTTTCCAGTCGATTCCTTTTGCCTTGTAGAGCATAAACAAGGAAAATAGAAGGCGAAAGTGGGTAAGTTGTGGCAAAGAATAAATTTAATAAAAGTTGGTTGCAGGATCATCTTAATGATCCGTACGTGAAGATGGCTCAAAAAGAGGGTTATCGTGCACGAGCCGTCTATAAGTTGAGCGAAATAGATGAGCAGGACCGACTCATCAAAGCGGGTATGACGATTGTGGATCTGGGGAGCGCTCCAGGGAGCTGGTCTCAGTACGCTCGCAATCGCCTGACTGAGCTCGGCAAAAATAATCCCAATATTGAATCTGGTAAGCCAGATGGAATCATTATTGCGATCGATATTTTGCCGATGGAGGATATTGCGGACGTTTCCTTCATTCAGGGGGATTTCCGCGAGGATGAGGGTTTAAAGGCGCTGGAGGCACTTTTGCCGGCGAATGCGGATGGAAAAGTGGATTTTGTGATGTCCGATATGGCCCCCAATTTATCGGGAGTAGGGGTGGCAGATGCCGCCCGAATGGCCTTTTTGGCAGAAATTGCCTTGGATTTTTCGGTCCAGCACCTCAAGTCTGACGGGGCTCTGTTGATTAAGTGCTTTAACGGTAGTGGCTATAGCCAGATTGTGGAATCCTTTAAAAAGGTCTTTAAAACAGTGGCTTCCAGAAAGCCAAAAGCCTCAAGAGCCAAGTCCTCAGAAATCTTTTTACTCGGTCGAGACCTCAAAGCAGCCAAATAACCCCCCAAAAGAAGGGGTTTATAAAATAAATAAGCTCTTAGCTATTGAAAAAGCCTAGTAGTAGAATCAAATACTTAGGTATAGCAATCCGCTTTAACTCCCGGATTAATCCGGCAAAGGTCTCCTTTTGAATAGCAATATGT
>JBJOEU010000047.1:0-8302 GCA_046049115.1 Pseudomonadota bacterium | reverse complement strand
AGCTTGCTGAAATCGATAATCTTCATCACTTAGCACCGGAAATGGCAAATGCAAACGATCAGCCATCTCTTGTTGATATTCAGTAGATTGCACGCTCAACCCTACAACATCGGCACCAAGCGACTTAAGCTCTTGATAGTGATCCCTAAATGAGCAGCTTTGTGGAGTACATCCCCTTGCTCCCGGGATTTGATCCCATCCATCTGGCAATGGAACATTGGGCTGACCTGTCATTGGATAGCAGTAAATCACGATACGCCCCTTAGCCTCACCGAGATTAAATTGGTCATGGGCCGTTGTTCTAAGCGAGATGGCTGGCAAGCTCATGTCGACCAAGTGATCAGCGGCTCCATCATCTTGAGGGATAGGTAAGTCAACAGGTAATTGATTGAGATTTGTCATAAATATAATCTTAGCCTACCAAGCCATAGTCTATCTACAATTTTTTAGTGGCACTGACTTCTTCAGCGATGCGACTTCGGCCATTGACTCAAACTGTCGACGCAAAATATTTTTAATGAAGAATTCGATTACTGCCGATGGCACTAAAGAATTAGGCTCAACATGGGCATCGTACTTAAAAGTGGTGAAATCCTTCTCTGCCAATAGCCGCCAACTTCCCTTGTAATACTTTGTGTCTCCGTTTAATTGCTCAAAAAGCAATGTTTTATTAGGGATCTCTACGTACTCCAACTCGGAACGCATCTCAAATGGGATGAATAGAATTCTTTCCTCAAGCAAACGAGCGACCTTCACTTTATTGCCTGACCTAGACAGTACTTTTGAGTCGATTATTCCGGGTAGATTTTTAGCACCTTCATAATCAGTAATAAATGCAAAGGCTTCACAGAGGGTGATCGGCACATCATAGCTTGCGTTCACCTGAAAGCGATCGCCAGCTCTTGTGACAGCCACTTTTAAGTCATAAGGATTAGATGACTCTTGCGCCCAAGAAATACTGCATGATGCAATTAGCAAAAAGTAAAAGAGTCGCTTCATACTGGTAGTTTAGTGATATTGAAGTGACCTACTTACGCATGCCATCTAATTTTTCACTTAAAGCCTCAACAGCCTTCGTTAAAGCGAGCAGCTCTTTTTCTTTTAATAGGTCAATTTTCTGGTGCAGGAGTTCAATCTCTAACTCTGCTTTCACATTGACCTCAAAATCATTGCTAGCCTGTTGACGATCAATTTCTGAAAGTCGATTCTGACTCATCATGATTGCTGGGGCGGTATATGCAGCCTGAAAAGAAAGCATCAGATTAAGCAAAATAAATGGGTAGGGATCCCATGCATTCGAATTATTCATTGAGTTGTAGCCAATCCAAACAAAAATACACGCACTTTGAATCAGAATAAACTTCCAAGAGCCCACTGTTTTTGCGACAGCATCAGAAATTTTCTGGCCAGTCGTCAGTCCTGGAGCATAGCCCTCAACGTGACTTGAAATATTGCTAGGAAAGCCTTTGCGATGCTTTCGCCTGTGGTCCCGAAGAGACTCTAGAATTTTTAGCTCTTCAATAGTAGGTGTAATAGTAGTCATAGTCCCTCGCTTTATATAGCTACTTTACGCTCATCAGGAGAGCTTCAAGTTTGGCACTCTGGAATTAAATTACTTCCAACACCTTGCTTAAAGAGCTGCCTTCATAATTTGGCTTCTCACCAATTTCCTCAAAGGGGTGGCCCAGGCGATTAACCCAAAATACATCAAAACCAAACCACTTGGCAGCTAGCGCATCCCAGGCATTGCTCGATACAAAGAGAACCTCTTCTTTTTTAACTGGGAATGTTTTTAAAAGAAGCTCATAGGCTTGTGGGGCAGTTTTAAATAAATAAATATCCTCCACCGTCACCACCTGATCTAGATAATTCTTCAGTCCGTTGCTGTCTACTACGGTAGCGAGCATGTCTTTGCTGCCGTTAGACAATATGGCCGTAGAAATACCTTTGCCTTTGATGGCTTTCAGAACGCTCAGGCTATCTTCAAAACTAGTTAGCTTGGCATATTGATCCATCAGCTGCTTTTCGTATTCTGGTGTGAGATTCAAATTCATCCGCTTGCAAACATAATGTAATGAACGAATAGTTAATTCCCAAAATGGGAGATAGTGCTTACTACCATTTGGATTGGGGTCGCTCATCGTTACTAAGCGGGTGTACTCAATTTGACGATCACGCCACATCAAGGCAAGTGCTTGGCCATGCCCTGGAAATAATTTTTCTGCCAGCTGACTCATGGAGTAAACATCAAACAATGTTCCATAGGCATCAAAGGCAATTAGCTTGTACATAACTCATCCCATATTTTTTATTATGAATTTCTATTGTCGTTTAAAAGGAGTCCTCTGAAGCACAGCATTTAACCTATAAATGACAAAACCACCCAAAGGTGGTTTTTCTTGCCAAGCTAAAGCTAGAGTTAATCCTACTTAATTAAGCCACACGCAATTCTCGGCCCGGAGTTGCCTGCTGGCTGTGATTTGTAATCATCGGGATCGCGATGCACAACAACAGATTTTCCTAAAATACCAGTTGGTCCATTATTAACTGCAAAGCCACTTAGCTTTGCAGAGTAAACAGCATTGCCGTTAGCATCCGATTTAATGTTTGGCATGTCTCCAGCGTGACTTGCTCCACTTCCAGGCATTCCATGCGATTTTGTATCTGGATTGAAGTGGCCGCCTGCACTAGTAGCATCAGGAGCAGAGCAATCTCCTTTTTCATGAACATGGAAACCTTGCTCAGCATTTGGCTTGAGTCCAGAAAAGTTTCCGGTGACCAAAACATCGTGCCCTTGCCATACAAAATTTACCGTACCTTTTGTATTTGAGCCAGAGCGCGAATCTAAGGTGGCGGACGCCTTTTGACCAGTGCCATGCTCCATTGACTGGCAAGCTGTCAGCAATAAAACTGATGCGACGCCGATCGATAGGGAAATTTTTTTCATCATATTTGCCTCATTTTGTTTATTAGAACTCAGGATAGATCTTTTACCAACACTCTTCAAGCAAAAGGTGTTTATATTCAAAAATGGTTTTCGATGACCAATTCCGTCTTACGAATAAACCCTGGCTTTGGCCAGGCCGGCTTTGTAGCCTTTCCAATTACTAGCATGGCGGCAATCGCATAGTCTTTTGGTAAATGAATCAACTCTGCAACCTTGTCAAAATCAAAACCCACCATAGGGCAAGAGTCATAACCCATTGCTTTAGCAGACAGCATCATCGTTTGAAGCATGATCCCCGCGGAGCGCATTGCCTCATCTCTTTGAAGCTGCTCTTTACCGGAATAGAAGGGATGAATCCAAGGCACCAATATATCTTGAGCATCCTTAGGCGCATTTACCCAGTATCTCGCAGGATCCTTTTCCCAAGCCTTTATATCAACAGTCACTACAAACAATAAAGATGCTTCGGTGACTTGAGCTTGATCGTGAGCAGCTTCTCTTAACTTTGCCCTCAGAGCCTTATCAGTGACATTAACCAAACGCCAGTGCTGGATATTAAAAGATGATGGAGCCTGCATAGCTAACTCGAGTAGCTGTTCCGTCTCTTGCTGAGTCAATTGGTAGCTGGGATCGAAAGACTTTATAGCCCTACGTTCGCGAATTGCGTCAAATGTATTCATAACTTCCTTTGCTGATTTAACTGGGGCTTTTAGAGATTCTAGACGCACTTCTTTGAAGTTTTGCGAATTATTGTTGCCCGGTAAAGAAAATGGCTTTTTAAAGGTTGTGTGCGAGACTAATGGCACCAAGCTTCACCAAGTAGACCAAGAACATCATATCTTTTCACCATAAAATGGCGCATGATAGTCCAATAAGTTCATAACGAAATTCATCTACAAGTAGAGGCGCAAAATGAGCACAAAAATAGATATTGGTATTAGTGAAAAAGATCGAAAAGCGATCGCAAAAGGCTTATCGGGTCTTTTAGCCGATAGTTACTCCTTGTATTTGATGACTCATAACTTTCATTGGAATGTGAAGGGTCCGATGTTTAACACGCTTCACACCATGTTCATGGCTCAATACACAGAGCAGTGGACAGCACTTGATTTAATAGCGGAGCGAATAAGGGCGCTAGGGGAGCCAGCGCCAGGAACTTATAAGGAATTCTCAAGACTAAGTTCAATTAAGGAAGTTGAGGGAACTCCCAAAGCAATGGATATGGTCAGGCATCTTGTAAAAGCTCAAGAGGCAACAGCGAAGACTGCCCGTCAACTCTTTCCTTTGGTTGAAAAAGCAAAAGATCAACCTACTGCTGATCTACTTACTCAACGACAAGACATTCATGAAAAAACTGCTTGGATGTTGAGAAGCCTGCTGGAGGAGTAAATCAGATCAATGTGGCTCTAGACAACATCACGCAGAGGTGTCTAATGGGATTTTTCCCATAAGGACCCCTCTTGTTAGTCTGACGCGGCAGCAGCCACTGAGGGTATTGAATCCTATGCCCAGAATTCTTTAATTTTTGGCGCCTCAATTTTTGACCGATCATAGCCCGTACGTAATGCTCCAGCAATTTGCTTTGGGTCAAGTAAATCAACGCCTTTTGGTGTGCCAGCAACGATCCACTTTACTTTGGTACCAGTCGCCTTAATGTCTTCAATATTTTGCGCAACCGGATGAGGGATCGTTGTCAGAATTGCACCCGTTACCCCATCAGTCAAAGTAATGACTAAGGCTCTTTTCGAGCCAGCCACCAAATCCACATGCGCCGGATTAGAGCAAATGCCCCCGTCCATAACAAAACGTTGGCCTAATAATGTTGGCCCAGCAACCCCTGGCAAGGAGCTACTTGCCGCTGCACCATGAGATAAGGGAATACCATTCTTTCTAGCGGCTTGTTGACCAACAACAAGCCGCTCACCCGTGTAGCAATCTATTCCTGTTGTGTACATGCGGCTAGCTGGCCAATCTTTTTTACTATCACCTGTTAATAATGCAACTAGGCTTTCAATGCGCTCGCCGTTTAACTTATTGTTTGCTGCTAAAGCAGCATGGCCGATTATTTTCAGTGTCTCAATGCCGCCATCCTTTGCACTCATATTAATTTGATCGGCCCTCACCTGGCTAATATTGGGCTTAGTTAAAGGCGCGATCCTGGCAAAAATCTCGGGAAACTTACCAAAAAAATCAAACTCTTTTCGTAAGCGAGAAAACTCTCCAGAGAGTAATGATGAACCCATGTATGAACCAGCTGAGGTGCCAACTACCATTTCAGGAAGTTGCATCATGTCTAGCCCAGCCTCAATAAGACCATGAAAGAATCCGCAATACCAGGCGATGTAATACTCTCCACCGCCACCTAGCACCATTGTTCGGTCTAGACCTTTTGCTAATTTTGAAACCGTAGGCTTAGTGGCAATTGGTAATGACAGACCGTCATCGGCAAATAATTTATTAGATATTTCATCGGCCCTTGTTTGAATACTAGACCTTAAGGGCATGGGCTGCGCTTTAGCAGTATCAGTCATAACTCCAGAAGCGCTAGTAATGGCTACAGCACCAACAGCAGAAGTTTTTAAGAAATTACGTCGGGATGATTGGGTCATATTTGCTCCAGGGATCTTTTATCAATTTATAGCAGATCCGCCAATGAAAGAACTCCCAAAGATAGGTCTAGCTCCATTCTGAACAATATGGGCTTATGCTCCTAGGTTAATGAGAAAAACTTCGTCCAAGCTCTCCCTCGCCATCTGGCTATCAATTGCTTTCCATCTTTGTCTCATCATCCTATGGGCAACATATGAAGGATTTATCTATGTAAAGCCTCAAGATAAAAGTTCAGACCTTATCGAGGTTCATCTAGAAGAGCCCATTGACCAAAGAGATAGTAATTTAATTTCAGATTTAAATAGCGATAAAGCGCCAGCATCAATGGAGGCACCATCTGCCCCCACGGCAGAAGAGTGGGCTTTCGCATCTAAGTACACACTTAAAAATAGCAAAGCGTATAGACACTCTTTTGGTCAACAGGTGCGAAGTCTGATGGGCACTGCTACTGAAGGAGCTGATCAAGGACAAGTTCGATTCAGGATTGAAATTTCTCCTAGTGGATCCGTTATCAAAGTCGAGACACTTTGGAAAACCTCTGACAAAGCAGAGCAACTGGCGAGAAAATCCATAAAGTCTATGCCGGCCCTCCCGCCCACACCCACAGGTAAATCGCTTATTTTTGAAAGAACCATTTCCTTTACGCCATTCGCAACAAACGATGCACCAGTCTATAGGGATGATTGTCTGCCTGATACACCTGCGTCTAGCAATCCATTTGCCTGGGACGGCAAGTCGCCTCAAGAAATTAAGAAAGGCAAACCCGCTGAAAAACTCAGTCCAGAAGCATTGGCTGAATGTCTCAAGCAATTGCCTCAAGACTCTATTGATGGCATCGTTGCTGAGGGTCAACGTCAATCAAACATATGGAGCTCAGGCAAACTAAATCAGAAGAAATAAGATTTCCATATATGCGCATATGTTGTCGTTTTAAACGACATTTCTATCATTGAATAAGTACGCACAATAAAGGCTTCTATGGCTTGGATCATTACCAAATACTTAATAACGGCAGGAATGGTTGTCTTCATTTCTGAAGTAGCCAAACGCAGTGATCGACTTGGTGGGTTTATTGGAGCGTTACCACTCGTGACTCTTTTAACTCTAGTTTGGCTTTATGTAGAAAACCAACCTGAAGAGAAAATAGCCAATCACGCCTATTACACATTTTGGTATGTGATTCCCACATTACCAATGTTTTTGCTATTTCCATACTTACTTCCAAGGCTAGGATTTTGGATGGCCATGGGTGCGTGTGTAGTGGCAACAGTTATCTGCTTTGGCTTATTTACACTAGTGATGAAGAGCTTTGGAGTTAATCTGCTCTAAATAATGGCCCGGGGCGGAGTCGACCAGAATCAAGGATATTCGATCCTTAACCTCGAAACATAAAGTAGACAGCGCCTAATAAACAGAGGCCTGCCCAAATGTAATCAGTCTTAAATGGTTCGCCCATATAGAAAACAGCAAACGGCACAAATACAGCCAGAGTAATAACCTCCTGTGTAATCTTGAGTTGCCCAAGCGAGAAGTATTGAAATCCAATTCGGTTTGCCGGAACCTGAAAAGCATACTCAAGCAAAGCAATGGCCCAGCTTGCAAACACAGCTATCCCCACAAAAGAAAGTGGTCCAACAAATTTGGATAAGCTGATCATTCCCCAATAGTAACTTCTTACCCAAGGAAATGAAAAAACCACCCGAAGGTGGTTTTGGTATTTCTTGGTGGCCCGGGGCGGAATAGGCCTGGTCCGAGGATGTCTAATCCCGATACTTTCTTAGACGCCATAGTGGAATTGCTAATGAAAGACCGCCAGCCAAAATCCAAACATCGCCAATCAGATGACCTATGTGATGTGGGTTTAGTGCGGCGTGATAAAGCATCACTCCGCCGTGTGTGAAACTGGATATGGCAACAAACCATAAAAAGCTTGTGTGTTTCAGAGGGTTTTTAATGGCTATTGCTGAACAAATTCCAATGGCGAAATAAATGCTCACAATCATCTGATCGTAAATAGCGTTATATGGAGGCCATCGCCAGCCCTCTAGCAAATCAAAATACACAGCCAAAGGAATTCCAAACAATCCCATAAACGCCCAACCAATAACGGCGGCCTTAAGTGAGATGGTGATATTTTGGTCGCTCATTTACTGATCCTAAAGATATTTCTAGATCTTACTCAAAAATGAAAAAACCACCCGAAGGTGGTTTTGATGTTTCTTGGTGGCCCGGGGCGGAATCGAACCACCGACACAAGGATTTTCAATCCTCTGCTCTACCGACTGAGCTACCAGGCCAAGAGTTGGAATTATAAATGAAACTCCATCCCAGCCCGAAAATTGGACTAACTGTCGCCAAGCCTTAGCAAAATTCCTGCCCTGCCCTCTCTCTAGCTGGGCTTAACTGCAAATTTGGCTCTAAAAGCATGTAATTTTTTATAGCTATCAAGCAGACGATGGTGTCGGTCTAGGCCCTCTAATTTCATACTTGTAGGGGTCAAGCCATAGAAGCGAACTGTACCGTCTATCGAACCCATGACGGCATCCATTCTGTCATTGCCAAACATCAGGCGGAGATTGACCATGAAGTCATTCAACTCCAAGCCGTCATCCAGCACAATCTCTAACACTGCGTTTAATGCCTGATAAAACAATTTACGCTCGACAGTATTGTCGTTGTATTGAAGAAAAGCACCGACAAGCTCATGGGCTTCTTCGAATTGTTTTAAAGCTAGATGAATAAGTA
>JBJOEU010000046.1:0-9116 GCA_046049115.1 Pseudomonadota bacterium | reverse complement strand
AATTCAGTGCTGCGTCACCCGCGTTGGCTGAATATTTTTGGCTTGTATTTGTAGGGCTGTTAACAACCCAAATATTGGAATCAGATGCAGTTGCCTGTTGAACCTGATGTCTGGCGCCACCATCAAAACTCAAGCCTTCAGTGATCGGGAATTTGATAATCCCGTATACGGATTGATTTAGGGTAGATGCGCTTTGGGAATTGTGGTTTGGTGCATTGGCGCTAAGCCAGGCATTGAAGCTATTCCACTGTGTTTGCCCATAATTATCAGAGCCACCTTGGCTAGCCTTATTCAACTCATACCCAAATACCCCTGTTCCAAATAAACCGAAATTACCTTTTACTCGAGGCGTCAGATTGAACTGCCACCCAGACAAGCCACTATTTGCTGGAATTTGCCAAGCATTTACAACATCAACTGCTGTTTGAGTATCGTAATAAGGGTTATAAAACCATGTGTTTTTATTGGAGTAAGAGCCGTCCAGTTCACCAATCCACTGGTTGTTTAACTCCTTGGTACCCCCAAAACGCACACCTTGACTACTTGTGGTCGTGTTGGATCCAATATTGTTAAATTTTGCGCTCTGTGGGTTGCCTTGCCCAACTTGACCAACTACCCCGCCCGGATTCTGTGCGTTTGTATAGGCATAAAACAGATCCACATAAACCTTATCTATCCCACTAAATGATTGCGTTAACTTTCCATCAACTGAGAACGCATTTGCGGCTGAATTCTGACGCCAGCCACTAGTGTTAGAAGAATTTGCGGTGATCTGATATGTAGTCTGATCTACGCTATCTCGAATAATGGCATTGCCAATAACCGTCCCAAAACTGCCATAAGAAACACTTGCTTGATTTAATTTTGACCTACTGCCATTAGTGATGATATTGATAACGCCACCAACTGCGCCATTTCCATATTGAACGCTTGCACCACCCTGTAGTACTTCGATTCTCTCAATTGAGTCAATTGGAATCGACGCCCAATTAACACTACCAGAATCAATTGGATTAATTCTTTGACCATCTACCAGCACCAGAGTTGTACTATTTGCAGTAGCACCATAACCACCCATGTCGATGGTTGCGTCTAAATTTAATTCCCCGCTATTTGTGCTCCTAACATTTAAGCCGCCGATTTGAGATAAAACATCAGGAATATTTTGAGACGTTGAGCTTGCTATTTCATCGCGCGTAATGACTTTCACATTCGCAGGAACCTCATTAAGGTTTTCTTCAAAACGTGAGCCCGAGACAATAACCGTTGATTGGGAGTTTTGTGCTGTTGCATTAAATGCTATTACTGCGCCGCAAAAAAGGGCGACTAAAGTTTTGTTGCTGAACTGCTTTTTCATGATGAACCTTCTGCCTTCGAATCACCTAGCTAACTTCCCCGTAAGCTGGGTCGAACAGAATTTCACATTGTGAGAGCTCAGGCGTCAATTGGGCACCCTGCCGGCTTGGCTGGGGATGCTTCATCGGCGCGCGAAGGTCCCCGTCCGCAAAATTCCACCTGTCTTGGCCGGTATCCGGGCTAGTAAACCTCAGAATCTGGCCTTCCCATGCAATTGACGCGCACAGTGGCTCATTCAGACTCCTGACACCTTTAACTTGAAGTTAGGGTGCATTTACTTACCGTTGCGGGGGCAGCACACGTTTAGTGTTTCCCGTTTAACTTCGTTGCATTGCAACAAAGCACCACGACGTTTCAATTCTATCCTATGCTTGCTCTAGGAACAAGGATTCATGACAGCATTAGATAAACACCCCGAAAAAAACCTGATTCGTTTGCAGTTGAGCCAAAACTCGGTGTTAAAAAGCCTGGATCCTGAGGCAATGGCTGATTTAGAGCGCCATTTAGTGATTTCAGACTTGAAAAAATCAGAAATTCTGCTCCATCAAGGCGACCATCAGATGGAGCAATACTTCGTTCTAGATGGGATTTTGAAGCGAATTGTCTCTAGTGCGGATGCAAAAGAAATGATTTTGCGTTTTGCCATCGAAAAAGATATTGAAACAAGTTATGCAGCTTGGCGCCTGAAGACTGCTGCTCCGTATAGTATTGCCTCGGTTACTAAGGCACGGGTTGCCCGTATGCCCCTTAAAAAGTGGGCTGAATTCCTGGACGCCCATAAGCCTCTTAAAGAGAGTTTTGAGTTTGAGGTGATGCGCTTGATGAGTGAGATCATGGCGCACACGATCACCCTGCATATGCTGGATGCGCCGGGTCGGGTAGAGCGGTTTTTGCGCAAATACGAAGACTTATTTGAGTTGCTCCCAAAAAAAGAGCTGGCCGCTTATCTCAATCTATCTCCAGAGACATTGAGTCGCCTTAAAACAAAGCATAAAGAGCTCTTTGTCTAAATAGTGGGGCTAGATGTTTCTAGATTTCAGGGGAAATTGACCGAAGTCAATGATGAACCTGATCCCAGAGCCTAACATTCATATCAGCCTTAACGGGAGAGCTTTTATTACCCGTGGCACTACTAATAACTTAATTGGAGACAGTTAGCGAAAGCTAAATTGCACTGAGCGTGCTTTACGTTCGGGCGGTGTAATTAACTATAAATTTCTATGACAACAGATAATCAAAATACCCAAGTCACTGATGGTTTTCATCTCGTCATCGATGCTTTAAAAGCAAATGATTTAGACACCATTTTTGGTCTAGTTGGTATTCCAATTACCGACTTATGCCGTTTGGCTCAAGCTGAAGGTTTGCGCTTCATTGGTTTCCGTCATGAGCAGCATGCTGGTAACGCTGCAGCGATTGCGGGTTACATGACTCAAAAGCCTGGTATTTGCATGACTGTGTCAGCGCCAGGTTTCTTGAACGGTTTAACAGCATTGGCCAATGCCACTGTGAACTGTTTCCCAATGATTTTGATTTCTGGTTCAAGCGAGCGCGAGATCGTTGACTTGCAACAAGGTGACTACGAAGAGATGGATCAGCTCAACGCAGCTAAACCATATTGCAAAGCGGCATACCGTATCAATCACATCGAAGATATCGGTATCGGTTTTGCGCGTGCAATCCGTGCAGCCGTTTCTGGTCGTCCAGGTGGTGTTTACTTAGACTTGCCTGCACAGTTGTTAGCTCAAACAATGCCTGTTGAAGAAGCTAAGAAATCCATCTTCAAAGTAATCGATCCAATTCCACGTCAAATTCCTGCGCCTGATGCAATCGAGCGTGCGTTGAATGTATTGAAGGGTGCTAAGCGTCCATTGATTTTGTTAGGTAAGGGCGCTGCTTATGCTCAAGCCGATGCTGATATTCGTGCATTGATTGAGAAGTCTGGCATTCCATATTTACCAATGTCGATGGCTAAAGGTTTGTTGCCAGATAACCACCCACAATCTGCTTCTGCAGCGCGTTCATTTGTATTGGCTGAGGCTGATGCGGTGATGTTGGTTGGTGCGCGTCTGAACTGGTTGCTTGCGCACGGCAAGGGCAAGACCTGGGGCAAAGATCCTAAGAAATTTATTCAGATCGATATTCAATCAAACGAAGTCGATAGCAACGTACAAATCGACGCTCCACTGATTGGCGATATCGGCTCCGTTGTTGGCGAGCTCTTGAAAGGCATTACTTCAGTACCAAAGCCTTCTGCCGAGTGGATCAGCGCGATCAACGAGAAAAAAGACAAGAACATGGCGAAGATGGCTGAAACATTAGCCAAGGAAGCTTCACCAATGAACTTCCATGGTGCTTTGCGTGCTATTCGTGATGTGATCAAGTTAAATCCAGATGTGAACTTGGTAAACGAAGGTGCAAACACACTCGACTATTGCCGCGCAATCGTGGACATGTACAAGCCACGTAAACGTTTTGACTCTGGTACTTGGGGCATTATGGGTATCGGTATGGGCTACGCCATTGGCGCTGCCGTAACGAGCGGCTTGCCTACAGTTGCGGTTGAGGGTGATAGCGCATTTGGTTTTAGCGGTATGGAGTTAGAGACCATTTGCCGTTACAACCTGCCAATTACTACTGTTGTGTTTAACAACAACGGTGTTTACCGTGGTACTGACGTGAATCCTACTGGCGGTGCTGATGTTGCGCCAACAGTATTCGTGAAAAATGCCCGTTACGACAAAATGATTGAGGCATTTGGTGGCGTTGGTTACTACGTGACTACCCCAGCGGAGTTAGAGGCTGCATTGACTAAAGCGATTGCTGAAGGCAAGCCTGCTCTGATTAATGCTGTGATTGATGAAACTGCTGGTACAGAAAGTGGACGTTTAACTAACTTGAATCCATCTACTGCAGCTGGTAAGGCGTAATTCATAGTTAAGTAAACGGTAATCAATACGTAATATTTTTGAACTAAATTTAGCAATAAATAAGCAATACTTTAAGGAGAATCAAACATGACTAAACCATTAGACGGTATTCGCATCATCGATTTCACACACGTACAAGCAGGCCCTGCATGTACTCAGTTGTTGGCTTGGTACGGTGCTGACGTGATTAAAGTTGAGCGTCCAGGTTCTGGCGACGTAACTCGTAGCCAGTTGCGCGATATTCCAGGTGCGGATGCTTTGTACTTCACTATGTTGAACGGTAATAAGCGTTCATTGACTTTGGATACTAAGACTCAAGAAGGCAAAGAAGTTTTAGAGAAGATGATCAAGACTTCGGATGTCATGGTTGAGAACTTCGGTCCAGGTGCTTTGGATCGCATGGGTTTTAGCTGGGCACGTATTCAGGAATTGAATCCAAAGATGATCATGGCTTCCGTAAAAGGGTTTAGCGATGGTCACTCATACGAAGACTTAAAGGTTTACGAGAACGTTGCTCAGTGTGCTGGCGGCGCCGCTTCTACTACTGGTTTCTGGGATGGTCCTCCAACAGTTTCTGCTGCCGCTTTGGGTGATAGCAACACTGGTATGCACTTGGCTATTGGTATTTTGACTGCATTGATGCAGCGTCAAAAAACTGGCAAAGGTCAAAAAGTTTCTTGCTCAATGCAAGATGCCGTATTGAACTTATGTCGCGTGAAGTTGCGCGACCAACAGCGTTTGGACAAAATTGGTTACCTCGAAGAGTACCCACAGTACCCACACGGTACTTTCTCTGACGTAGTTCCACGTGGCGGTAACGCTGGTGGTGGCGGTCAGCCAGGTTGGGTGTTGAAGTGTAAGGGTTGGGAAACAGATCCAAACGCCTACATTTATTTCACAATTCAAGGTCATGCTTGGGAGCCAATCACTCGTGCAATCGGTAAGCCAGAGTGGGCAACTGATCCAGCGTACATGACTGCTGAAGCGCGCCAGGACAAGATTTTTGATATCTTCGCAACAATCGAAGAGTGGCTCAAGGACAAGACTAAGTACGAGGCTGTGGACATCCTCCGCAAGTTCGATATCCCTTGCGCACCAGTGCTGTCGATGAAGGAATTGGCTGCATCACCTGACTTGCGTAAGAGTGGCTCTATCGTTGAAGTGGATCACAAAGTACGTGGTAAGTACTTGACTATCGGTAGCCCAATCAAGTTCTCTGATTTGGAAATCGAAGTAGGTCCATCACCAGTATTGGGTGAGCACACTAATGAAGTATTGGCTGACCTGGGCTATAGCGCTGATGACATCGCTAAGTTGCACGCAGCAAAAGCAGTTTAATAACGATTAGCAGTATTCGTTTTAGCTTGAAAGGCGCTCCCCGTGGGCGCCTTTTTTTTATGCACTGTCGGTAACAAAAGGCTCCTGCTTGATCTTGAAAACCCCCGAGTTTGCAGCCAAATGGCTATTCCTGAGTGTTAATAGCGAGGATGCACAATAAATAGGCATCCCGTATTGCACCATAATCCGGCGCTGGTAAAATTGACCCAATTCAAAATTTTATTCTTATTAGGACTTTAATCATGGCAAAAGCATTAGAAGGAGTCAAAGTTCTTGACTTCACGCACGTTCAATCTGGCCCTACTTGTACTCAGCTGTTGGCTTGGTTTGGTGCAGATGTAATCAAAGTAGAAAAATCTGGCGAGGGTGATGCTACCCGCGGACAATTGCGCGACATCCCGGATGCAGACAGTTTGTATTTCACAATGTTGAACCATAACAAGCGTTCAATTACGGTGAATACTAAAACTCCAAGAGGTAAAGAAATTCTTGAGCGCTTAATTAAAGAGTGCGATGTTTTAGTTGAGAACTTTGCACCTGGCGCATTAGATCGTATGGGTTTTTCTTGGGAGCGTATTCAGGAACTCAATCCTATGATGATCATGGCCTCCGTAAAAGGTTTTGGTCCTGGCCCTTATGAGGACTGTAAAGTGTATGAGAACGTAGCCCAATGCGCTGGTGGTTCAGCATCGACCACAGGTTTTGACGATGGTCCTCCGATGGTCACTGGTGCGCAGATTGGTGATAGCGGCACTGGCTTGCATTTAGCTTTGGGTATCGTTACAGCCCTGTATCAGCGCACGCACTCTGGCCGCGGTCAAAAAGTATTGGCAGCAATGCAAGATGCCGTATTGAATTTATGCCGCGTGAAGCTGCGTGATCAACAGCGCTTAGAGCGCAATGGAACAATGCAAGAGTACCCACAATTTCCGAACGGAGAGTTTGGTGACTCTGTACCCCGTGCTGGTAATGCCTCTGGTGGCGGTCAACCTGGTTGGATTCTGAAGTGCAAGGGATGGGAGAAGGATTCAAATTCCTATATTTATGTTGTAGTACAGGCTCCAGTATGGGAGGCTATTTGCAAGGTGATTGGTCGTGAAGACTGGATTACCGATCACAATTACGCTTCTGCGATGGCTCGCTTGCCTCGGCTCATGGAAATCTTTGCAGAAATTGAAAAATGGACCATGACTAAAACTAAGTTTGAAGCTATGGATATTTTGAATAAGTACGACATTCCATGCGGTCCAATTTTGTCCATGAAAGAAATCGCAGAAGAGCCGGCATTACGTGCGACTGGAACTGTAGTTGAAGTAGATCATCCAATTCGTGGCAAATACCTTACTGTAGGTAATCCAATCAAGATGTCTGATAGCCCAACTGACGTGACACGTTCACCATTATTGGGTGAACATACGGATGAAATTCTGAGTGAACTGGGTTACTCAACTGATGAGCTGATTGCTCTGCGCCACGATAAGGTGATCTAAGATGCGGGTTGCGCTGATTGGTAGTGCTGATTTTGGTAAGGCGGCCTTAGAGGCTTTTTTAGATCGTGGCGATGAAATTGTTGCCGTGTTTTGTCCGCCGGATAATCCTAAATCGACTAAGCCTGAAGTGCTCAAGGAAGCAGCTATTGCAAGGGGTTTGACCCCCTTGCAATTTACTACCCTCAAAGGTTCTGATGCTGCGCAAGCAATGATTGATAGCAAAGCCGATATTTGTGTCATGGCCTATGTGCTGCAGTTTGTACCTCAAGAGCTATGTAAGATACCGAAACACGGAACGATTCAATATCACCCATCACTATTACCGAGATATCGCGGTCCTAGCGCCATTAACTGGGCGATTGCATTAGGTGAAGATAAAACTGGCCTCACTATCTTCCGCCCCTCTGACGGTTTGGATGAGGGCGAAGTGATCTTGCAAAAAGAGGTTGCCATTGGTCCTGATGACACCCTAGGCAAAGTCTACTTTGACTATCTATTCCCAGTTGGCGTGAAAGCGCTTCTAGAGGCTGCTGATCTAGTAGTTGCTAACAAACATCAAGAAGTCATTCAAGACGAATCAAAGGCGAATTACGAAGGCTGGTTCGGTGCGGATGCCGCTCAAATTCATTGGGCTACGCATATTAATCAAATCTACAACTTGATTCGTGCATCCAATCCGGCGCCCGGCGCTTGGACTAAATTTGGCGAGCAAAAAGTACAGATCTACGATTGCCATAAGCATGTAGTGGCTACCTTTGGCGCCGTTAAAGGCAAGCCTGGAGAAATCACCCAAATTACTTTGGACTCATTCTTCGTTGCTTGTCATGGCGGACAGATTGAAGTCCTCAAGGCAAAAGGTCCTGGCGGAAAAGTAGCTGGTGCTGAATTAGCTAAAGAGTTGAATCTAGAGGTAGGGCAGTTCTTCGCACTCTAATGAACTGGCTTGATGTTGAATTAAGCCATCTCAGCTCAACCACTCCTAAAAGCTGAACAGTACATATGGATGGTTTTCGAATAGCCCATGGTCAACATTTAAAAGTCAGCTAAGTATGCAAACAATAGATTCTCTCGTTAATGATCTAAAGCTGCTCCCCCATCCTGAGGGTGGCTTTTATAGAGAGATGTATCGATCGCCAACGATGGTTAATGCCAATGGTTTTGCGCAAAAGAGTGCTTACACCAGTATTTACTATCTCTTATCAGGTGATGACTTTTCTTCTTGGCACCGGATTAAGTCAGATGAGACTTGGTATTTTCATATTGGTGGCGATGTCATCATCTATTTTTTCGATAAAAATAAGGCGCTCCAAACCATTCAATTGGGACTGGGTTCAAAATGCTTGCAGGCCACTATTCCTGCTAATACCTGGTTTGCTGCTAAGCCGATAAGTCAAAACTCATTTTGCTTGGTTAGCTGTGCCGTCGCGCCGGGTTTTGAATTTACCGATTTTGAAATCGGTCGGCGGGATACTTTATTGATTGAGTTTGGCAGCTCATTAGATAGCATTAAGGCGATTGAAACCCTTACGAGGGTTTGATAAATCCTCGATTAGATTTCGAGGTTATCAATCAAACGTGTATTGCCAAGCTTAGCTGCCGTCAGGATGACAAGTGGCTCACCAGCTTGCAACTGCTCATTGGACGCCGTTGCTAAATCACTTTGCTGACGAATCGCGATGTAATCTGGCTGCCAGCCACGTCCAGCCAAAAGATCTACAGCAAGTTTTTCAATCTCAATGAGTGAGTGCGTATTGCGCTCGCTTAAATCCAGTACGCGCGCACGAACTTCCTTTAAGACTTTTTGAAGTTCCGGTGCTTCTGCACGCTCTCCAGCCGAGAGGTAACCATTGCGAGAGGAGAGGGCAAGGCCATCTTCGGCGCGAATCGTTTCTCCTGGGATGATGTCAACCGGGAGGGCAAACTGTTTTGCCATCTGACGAATAATCATCAGCTGCTGGTAATCTTTTTTGCCGAAGACTGCTACTTTGGGTTGTACACAAGA
>JBJOEU010000045.1:0-7409 GCA_046049115.1 Pseudomonadota bacterium | reverse complement strand
TCAGGGCTGATTTGGGTGGAGAGCTCATGATGAGGTCTGCTAGCTACTGCAAAATTCACGAGGCCCAGCAATTGATCCCAGGACTTCCAGGTGGGAAGATTATTAAGAGAGTCGGCTCCCATTAACCAAGTTAAGTTGACCTGAGGCCCAAAACGCTCCCTCAGGGCTTTGGCTGTATCAATTGCATAGCTTGGTCCCGCCCGATCAATTTCGATGCGATCAACCCCAAGTTGAGTGGGTATTTTTAGATACAGAAATGCCTTAGCTAAATCACCGCATGCCGCTTCAGTAAGTTCAAGACGTATTCCCGCAGGTGTGATGCCAGAGCTTTTTTGCCAGGGCTCACCACTAGGGATGAGGAGCAAGGTGTCAAGATGCAGAGTCTTTGCAAAATGCATGGCCAGTTTTAGGTGACCAAGATGTGGCGGGTCAAAAGTGCCACCCAGAATGCCTATTTTTTTTGGGGTATCCAAATGTAATGAGATCAAGTTAGGCAAGCCAGTCGCGCGGCTTCAGGTAGTAGTCGTACAGCTTTGCCTCTGGCGTACCTGGTTTTGGCTGCCAGTTGTACCACCACTGCACTACGGGTGGCATAGACATTAAGATCGATTCTGTCCGTCCACCAGAGTGCAGGCCAAAAATGGTGCCTCGGTCGAACAGTAAGTTGTACTCCACATAACGACCACGACGGTATTCTTGAAACGCTTTTTCTTCGGGGGTGAAGCTGTCTTGATAACGACGCTCCACAATCGGTAAGTAGGCTTCAATAAAGGCATCACCAACAGCACGCGTCATGGCAAAGCTTTGTTCAAAACCCAGTTCATTGAAGTCGTCAAAAAACACGCCACCAATACCGCGGGGCTCTTCACGATGCTTGAGATAAAAATATTCATCGCACCATTTTTTGAATCGTGGATGTAGTTCTTTGCCAAACGGGTCTAAAGCATCTTTAGCGGTTTGATGGAAGTGTTTACAGTCCTCATCAACGCCATAGTAGGGCGTAAGATCAAAGCCGCCCCCAAACCACCAAACTGGCTCTTTATCAGGAGCTTGCGCGATAAAGCAACGCACATTCATATGGGTGGTTGGCACCTTCGGATTGTTTGGGTGAAATACCAAGGAAACGCCCATAGCCTCAAAGCTACGTCCAGCGACTTCTGGACGATGGTGTGAGGCTGAAGGGGGCATTTGATCACCACGAACATGAGAAAAACCTACCCCACCTTTTTCTAAAATATTGCCACCATCTAAAGTGCAAGTACGCCCATAACCCCGCAGCTTGCTATCTTCCGGCTTTTCCCAGGCATCTGCCACAAAGGCTTTGCCATCGAGCGCGCTCATTGCAGTAGTGATGCGATCTTGCAGGCCTAAAAAGTAAGCTTCTAATTCTGCAATATTAATTTGAGTCTGTTCAGTGGATGACAAGGATGAAAGGTCCTTCGTAGTTAGAGTTATTTCACTGCCCGATAGCCAATATCTTTGCGATATTGCATGCCATCGAATTGAATCTGAGCAATCGCTTCGTATGCTTTTTGTTGCGCACCGCGAACGGTATCCGATAGACCTACGACGCACATGACGCGACCACCTGAGGTCACTAGCTTTCCATCCTGTAACTTAGTGCCAGCATGAAAAGTCAATTGATCTTCAGTGTCAGCAGGGATGCCCGTAATGACATCACCATTGCGTGGAGTATCGGGGTAGTTGTGAGCTGCCAGCACCACACCTAGAGCAGTGCGGCGATCCCACTCCAGCTCCACCTCATTGAGTGTGCCGTCAACAGCATGATCTAGTGCGTTTACGAGATCGCTTCTCAGGCGCGCCATGATTGGTTGTGTTTCTGGATCACCCATTCGACAATTAAACTCTAAAGTCTTGATCTTCCCATCCGGAGAAATCATGAGTCCGGCATAGAGGAAGCCAGTATATGGAATGCCATCAGCCTCCATGCCTTTGACAGTAGGCATGATGACTTCGCGTAATGCGCGCGCATGAATTTCTGGGGTAACTACTGGAGCAGGGGAGTAAGCGCCCATGCCGCCGGTATTGGGGCCTTGATCAGCATCGAGCAAGCGCTTGTGATCTTGACTAGTGGCTAAAGCTAAAACATGTTTGCCATCTACAAGAACGATAAAGCTGGCTTCTTCACCAGTCAGAAATTCTTCAATGACAACCCGCGCGCCAGCATTTCCGAGTTTGTTATCTGCCAGCATCATGTCGACAGCCCCATGAGCTTCTGCCAAATCCATTGCTACAACTACGCCTTTGCCAGCGGCTAGGCCGTCAGCTTTTATGACGATCGGTGCGCCTTTAGCATCAATATAAGCGTGAGCTTCTAATGCATTTGAAAAAGTCTGATACTCCGCTGTCGGGATGCCATGACGTTTCATGAACGCTTTAGAGAAATCCTTGGAAGACTCTAATTGGGCTGCTAGCTGAGTGGGTCCAAATATGCGCAAACCATTATTGCGAAATACATTCACGATACCGGCAGCCAATGGCGCCTCAGGGCCAACTACAGTGAGATGAATTTTTTCACGTTTGGCAAAGTCTGCCAATTCTTGCAGGTCTGAGATCGGGAGATTTTGGATGCCAGCTGCAGTTTGTTTTGCAGTGGCAGTGCCCCCATTACCCGGGGCTACATATACCGTTTGAACTTGTGGAGATTGCGCTAGCTTCCATGCCAATGCATGTTCACGACCACCAGAACCAATTAAAAGAATTTTCATAAAGGACTAAAAGATGTATTAATAAGTAGTGTTAAAAAGCTAATCGATTACAAAGAGGCGTTTGTGAATACTTCTTGAACGTCATCCAAGTTTTCAAGCGCGTCTAACAGTTTTTGCATACTCTCCGCTTGATCACCTTCGAGTTCAGTTTCAGTTTCGGGGCGCATCGTCACAGTTGCTAGTTCTGCTTTTAAACCTGCTTGATTGAGCGCATCCTGTACTTTAGGAAAATCAGGCACTGGGGTGAGTACCTCAAGTGAGCCATCTTCATGGGTGATGACATCTTCTGCGCCAGCATCTAGCGCGATTTCCATGAGCTGATCTTCATTGGTACCTGGGGCAAACAACATTTGACCGCAGTGTTTGAACATGAAAGCAACAGAACCTTCGGCGCCCATATTGCCACCATTTTTCGCAAATGCATGACGTACTTCGGCAACAGTGCGAGTGCGGTTATCCGTTAAGCAATCAACAATGATGGCGGCACCATTATGGCCATAACCTTCATAACGAATTTCTTCGTAGTTCACGCCTTCCAAAGAGCCTGTACCGCGCTGAATTGCCCGCTGCACATTGTCATTCGGCATATTGGCATCTTTAGCCTTGTCGATTGCTAAGCGCAAGCGGGGGTTGGTGGCGATATCACCACCGCCCAACTTAGCTGCAACCGTGATTTCTTTAATGAGTTTGGTCCAAATCTTGCCGCGCTTTTCGTCTTGACGTCCTTTGCGGTGCTGAATGTTGGCCCATTTCGAATGGCCGGCCATACGGGTAAGTCCTTTTGAGTAATGTGGCTTGAAGACCCTATTTTAAGGTCTTCTGAGGCCAAGAATGGGGGTCCTACAACTTTTTTGTTACACTCTCACCTCTTAGTAAGCTTCAATGCAGTATTTCCACTGCAAACACCTGCCCCGGTGATGGAATTGGTAGACGTGCCGGACTCAAAATCCGGTGCCGCAAGGCGTGGCGGTTCAAGTCCGCCCCGGGGCACCACCCCTTTTTCCTCGTTTGTAGGCCCTCACCAATTGGTTCCGTGGGCTCTCTTTGCTATGATAATTACCAATAAAAAGCTTCTCGCAAGCATAAAAATAAACTAAACGAGATCAAATAATGAAAAAAGTAGGATTAATTGGCTTAGGTGCGATGGGATCCGGCATGGCCTCATCTCTCCGTAGGGCAGGTTTTGATCTTCATGTGTTTGATGTGCGTGCAGATGTTGCTCGTCAATTTTGTGAGGCCGGAGGCACTACCTGTAAATCCATCAAAGAACTTGGTTCAATTTGCGATGTAGTAGTTTCAGTCGTAGTGAATGCCGCTCAGACTGAAGAAGTTTTATTCGGTTCGCCAACGAGCCCTGGCTTGATCGATTCATTAAAGCCCCAGAGTGTTTTTGTGATGTGCTCGACTGTTGACCCTAATATTTCGATAGCATTTGAGTCGCGTCTCGCTGAAAAAGATATTTTGTATATAGATGCTCCTATATCGGGTGGTGCAGCAAAAGCTGCCTCTGGTGAAATGACCATGATGACTTCTGCCAATGCCACCGCTTATGAGCTAGCCAATCCCATTCTTAATGCAATGTCAGGGACTATTTATCGTTTAGGTGACAAAGCAGGTATTGGCAGTAAGGTGAAGGTCATTAATCAGCTTCTTGCTGGCGTTCATATTGCAGCTGCTGCCGAGGCGATGGCGCTGGGTTTGCGAGAGGGTGTTGATGCAAATGCACTCTATGAGGTGATTACCCATAGTGCAGGTAATAGCTGGATGTTTGAGAACCGCATGGCACATGTGCTGGCAGCTAACTATGAGCCTTTATCAGCAGTAGATATATTTGTTAAGGACTTGGGGATTGTTTTAGATATGGCTCGGGCTAGTAAATTTCCATTACCACTCTCATCGACCGCTCACCAAATGTTTATGCAAGCATCGACCGCTGGTTTTGCGAAGGAAGATGATAGCGCTGTCATTAAAATTTTCCCAGGTATCGAGTTACCGAAAGCATCACAGTGAGTATTTTGTTGGGGTGCATTGCGGATGACTTTACAGGTGCCACTGATCTGGCCAATAACCTGGTACGCAATGGAATGCGTGTTGCGCAAACGATTGGCATTCCACAGCACGGCTTAAATACTGATTTGGATGCAGTTGTGGTGGCACTCAAGTCTCGAAATCTTGAGCCTGAAGATGCTATAGCGCAATCATTAGAGGCATTGGAGTATCTACTTGCACAAGGGTCGCAACAGATCTTCTTTAAATATTGCTCTACATTTGATAGTACCCCCAAGGGCAATATTGGACCAGTAACAGAGGCGCTGATGTCAGCCTTAGGGGCTGACTTTACGATTGCAACCCCAGCTTTTCCTGATAATGGGCGGAGTGTATTTAAGGGCTATTTATTTGTTGGGGATCAGTTATTAAGTGAGTCTGGGATGCGTGATCACCCCTTAACTCCGATGACAGACTCAAATTTAGTTAGAGTGATGCAGGCGCAATGTACCTATCGGGTTGGGTTAATTGAATACCAAGATATTCTTGCTGGCGTCGAGGCAATCTCCTCAAAAATCGCCCGCTTAAAATCATTAAACACAAAGATTGCAATCATGGATGCGCTTACTAATGATGATTTGTATCGCATTGCGCCAGCACTAAAAGATTTACCTCTTATTACCGGGGGTTCTGGTGTCGCTATTGGACTACCCGCTAACTTTGGTCTGTATGCACATCCGGAGTCCAGTAAACTTCCGCCCGCCAGCGGATATCGGGCGATTATTTCGGGCAGTTGCTCACAGGCCACCAATCTTCAGGTCGATCATTTCAAAAATTTAGGCGGGGCAACCTTTGATATTGATCCACTTGTACTGAATCAAAAGTCTACAGAGGAGCTACTTAAAGAAATCTTAGCTTGGGCAAAAGTAAATCTCTCCTTGGGCTCGGTCTTAATTTACTCATCCGCAAGTCCCGAAAAAGTAAAAAAGGTGCAAGCACTGCTGGGGGTTCAAGAGGCGGGAAGTGCTGTAGAAAATCTTTTAGGCTTAGTTGCTCAAGGTTTAATTGATCTGGGCGTGGGGCAATTGCTGGTCGCTGGAGGGGAGACCTCAGGCGCATGTGTAAAGGCCTTGGGTATCGATCAAATGCAGATTGGTCAGCAAATTGATCCTGGTGTCCCTTGGTGCTACGCAGTGACTCAGAATAAACCGCTACACCTTGCATTGAAGTCTGGAAACTTTGGTGCGCCAGAGTTTTTTACAAATGCTTTCTTGAAATTGTGAAAACTAAGATGACCGAACAAATCGCTAGAGAAGAAATTTGCAGGATTGGTAAAAGCTTGTTTGATCGATCCTATGTTCATGCTACTGCAGGCAATATTAGTGTTCGCCTACAGGATGGATTTTTAATTACACCCACAGATGCTTGCCTTGGTTATCTGGACCCTGCTCGATTATCGAAGGTCGATATACATGGCCACCAAGTTAGCGGAGATAAAGCCAGCAAGACTATGGCCTTGCACTCTGCTATTTACAGTAAAGCAAGGTTATTTAATGCTGATGTCTCTTGCATTATTCATACGCACAGCACCCATTGCGTAGCCTTGACGCTGGAATCTCAGCCCTCAGAGAATGTCGGGTCGCATGCCGAGTTATTGCCTGCAATTACACCCTATTTTGTGATGAAAGTTGGGCATGTGCCCACCATTCCCTATGCTAGTCCCGGCTCAACTAAGGCTATTGAATTTGTAGAGAAGGCAATTACATCTTATGGAGAGGCTGGGACACCTTTGCGCGCTTGTATGCTGTCACGTTTGGGTCCGTATGTCTGGAATAGTTCGCCCGCCTCTACCATGGCTACTTTAGAGGAGCTGGAGGAGACGGCAAAACTTTTTTTCTTAAAAAAGAGCGCGACTGATTCACTGACGGAGGTACAGTTAAATGAATTGCGGACCGCATTTGCAGTCCGCTGGTAGTTGCTTAAATTGAATTAGATTAATCTAATTCAATTTTGGCGTAATCAACTACCTTTTTCCATCTTTGGGCATCAGCCTTAATAAATTCAGCTGACTTTGTCGCATTCATGAAATCAACCGTAGCCCCGAGTCTAGAGAGTGATTCAGCCACTTCTTTTTGAGCCACTGTTTTTTGAATACTATTTTGTAATTTCAAAGAAACATCTGCTGGCAAACCCTTGGGTGCAGCGATACCAAAATAGGCTGTTACCTGAAAGCTAGGAAAGCCTGCCTCTTGCATTGTCGGAACTTGTGGGAGCGCAGGATTTCTGCTGGTGCTCGTCACTGCAAGCGCCTTCAACTTTCCGCTTTTAATTAACCCAAGGGCTGGCGGGAGATTATCAAACATAAAGTCAATATCCTTAGACACTAGCGCCACATTCGCCAAAGATGAGCCTCGATATGGGATGTGAACAACATAAATGCCGGCTTGACTCTTCAGCATCTCTGCGCTCAGATTCAGGGAGGTGCCATTGCCATTGGAGCCGTAATTCATCTTGCCTGGAGACTCTTTTGCGCGTTTGACTAATTCAGCTACTGAGTTGATGCCGGAGTCTGGATTGACAAGCAGTACGTTCGGTAATTGGCCAAAAATGGCAATCGGTTCGATGCTGCTTGGGTTGTAGGGGAGATTTTTGTAGAGTGCCGGGCTAATTGAAAGCGGGGGAGATGCCATCAAT
>JBJOEU010000044.1:0-7647 GCA_046049115.1 Pseudomonadota bacterium | reverse complement strand
GACGTTGTCACGCAAGATGCGGCCATTTTCTGCCACATGCTCGCCAGCGTTCTCCAGTAGCGCTCTAAAGGTAGATACCTCAATAATTTCAGGTTGGCCTTTGCCAAAGAAAGTGACATGCACGATCTGAAAGCGACGACCTATGAGGCGTGCTTTACGAAATAGTTTTTGTACTTGTTCTGGGGTGGCATTAGTTGCTACATCGAAGTCCTTAGGGCCAATACCTAAAGCTAAATCTCGTACGGCGCCGCCCACAATAAATGCATCATAGCCAGCCTGCTGTAAGGTCTGAGTTACCTTCACGGCATTTTTAGAAAGTAAATCTGGATCAATGCGGTGAGTTTTTTTGGGGACTCGTTTCGGTGCACCAGAGCTATGGGCTGCAGTATGTCGGATCATGGGATCACGACGCAAAATACGTTTAATAAATTTGGTAATCATGCAAACAGTTCAAGTATGGGCCAGTGACGTTTTAAGGCTTCATCACGTAGGCGAGCATCTGGATTAGTGGCAACAGGATTACTCACTTTCTCCAGGAGAGGTAAATCGTTCATGGAGTCTGAATAAAAATAGCTTTGAGGCAATTCATCGAATGCGAGCTTTTGAGTAGCAAGCCAATCATGAACTCGTTGAATTTTGCCTTCCCGAAAACTCGGGATCCCTTTGACTTCACCCGTGAAATCGGCAAATGGCTGATCACCCACAGTGGCAGGTTCGGTAGCTACCAGATGTTCGATGCCAAAACTCTCTACGATGGGGCGAGTAACAAAACTATTGGTTGCAGTCACAACACAGCAAAGATCGCCGGCGTCTTGGTGGCGCTTCACAAGATCAACTGCATTTTGGCGGAGCTGGCCAGTAATGACCTCTTGCATGAAGGCGTCATGCCATTCTTTAAGCTGTGCGCGGGAATGCTCTGAGAGTGGCTTTAATGCAAAGCGTAGGAATTCTTGAATATTCAGCTTTCCATCTTTGTAATCTTGATAAAAGCGTTCATTCTGCTGCGCATAGTATTTGCTATCGACTACACCAATGCGCGCCAAGAATTGGCCCCATTCATAATCGCTATCGCAGGGGAGGAGAGTGTGATCTAAGTCGAACAGTGCTAATTGAGTCATGAATATTTATTTAGGCTGCAAGAGCTCTCTAACGAGGGGCAAGGTGACAGCGCGTTTTGTTTCTAGTGAGTAAGCATCCAAAGCATCAATCAAGGCCATTAGGCTGGGCATATCCCGATAAAAGCGATTTAGCAGCCAAGGCAATACATCAGAGGATAAAACCAAGCCGCGCGCTTGCGCTGCTTGCTGTAAAGCTTCTATTTTCTCATCATCACCCAAAACATGAGTTTGAAAGATCAAACCCCATCCCAGGCGGGTGCGCAGGTCTTCTCGGAGCTTTAATGCACTAGGGGCGGCACTACCTGCCATGAAAATATGAATTGCTTCACTAGCTTGAATGGCATTCAGAATACGAAATAAGGAGGCTACCAGACGCTCATCAAGTCGATCTACGTCATCAACGGTAATAACTGATGGCGTCACACTGGAAGATAGGGTTGGCAGGCTTTCCTCCAGATTTACCCAGGAAATGGGTTCATTGGGAGTCAATGGGATGCACTTTAAGCCTAATTGCTGGGCAGCATTACCGATTGCACCGAGTAAATGGGTGCGACCAGAGCCTTCTGGGCCCCACCAATAGATCCAACGTTGATTGAGGGGGTTCTCATTCGCTAATCTTGGGGTGCTCGTTTCCCAGGATTTGGCTATAGCTAACAAGCTAGAGTGCAGCGCTAGATTTTCACCGGCCAAAAAATTACTTAAGCTGGGTTTGGGTGTGCGACCAATATCGAGTGCAAACTGTCTTGGTAGTGAGGGCTTATTCATCGCTACAGCAATTTACTTTTGGTACCACGGGCTTTGGGTATAGCGTGCCCAACCGTATTGCAAAAGAACTAAACCTACTGCGCTGATGGGTAATGCGAGTAGGACACCAAAGAAGCCAAACAACTTGCCAAATAACAATAAGGCAAAGAGCACGGCAACGGGGTGCAAGCCAATTCGCTCACCTACTAGGCGTGGTGTTAGAAAGAAGCCTTCAATGAATTGGCCCAATCCGTACAGCACGAGGACGCCAATAATGGCACCACTAGGTCCAAACTGCAAAAGGGCTGCGAGCACAGCTAGAGTAAAGCCCACGGTAATGCCGATATAGGGAATCACGATCATGAGCGCAGTAAAGACGCCTAAGGCCGCTGCACCTTTGATCCCAATGACACTCAATCCTACGCTGTAGAAAACGGACATGATCGAAATCACAATCAGCATACCTCGGAGGTACTGCGAGAGTAAGCCATCAGCATGCATTGCGAGGTGATGAATCGTCTCTTGGGCTCGGACCGGAACAATCGTTCTAATGAGTTTGAAGAAATGGTTCCAGTCGATTAACAAATAAAACATCACAAACAAGATCAGAACCGCATTAACGAATCCCGCAATAACCGAGCTGCCTGACATCAACACAGTCTCCAAGGTGGAGGACATGAGCGCATCAGAGTTGTCGTTGAGGTGTGTCGTAATTTTTTGAGTTGCACTGGATTTGAGGGTGCCCCAATCCACATTAATGTTCAGCTCACTTAACTTGGGGCCAAGCCAGGCTTGGGTATTTTGGATCCAAGACGGAAATTGCTCCCTAATCAGGGGAATTTCAGTTTTGAGGAGGGTAATAAAGAGGGTCAGTATTAAAAATACGACAACCAAGCCAACAATCATGGCAATCCCAGCGGCTGCTGCCCGGGGTAGGCGATGCCTCTCAAGCCACAAGCAAACTGGGCGCAGGGCGTAAGCCAGAATAAATGCAGTCAGAAAAGGGGTAAAAATTTCAGTCATCGTCCTCGAATCCTCTAGAATTCAATGATTCTACCGACCAAGTAGCGTTTCTTACTAATCTTCTATCTCTGCCATGAACTCATCTACCAATTCCGACTCAAAAGGCCTTTCCTACCGTGACGCTGGTGTCGATATCGATGCCGGGGATGATCTGGTTGATCGCATTAAGCCTCTGGCCAAGAAAACCATGCGTGAAGGCGTGCTGGCTGGGATTGGTGGCTTTGGCGCCCTGTTTGAGGTCCCAAAACGCTACAAAGAGCCAGTTTTGGTGTCTGGTACTGATGGCGTTGGTACAAAGCTCAGGTTAGCCTTTGAGTGGAACCGTCACGATACGATTGGCCAAGATTTGGTGGCGATGAGCGTGAATGACATTTTGGTGCAAGGTGCTGAACCCCTCTTTTTCTTAGATTACTTCGCTTGCGGCAAGCTCACTGTGGATACTGCAGCTACTGTAGTTGGCGGAATTGCAACAGGTTGCGAGTTATCTGGTTGCGCACTGATCGGCGGTGAAACTGCTGAGATGCCTGGTATGTATCCTCCAGGTGAATACGATTTAGCCGGCTTTGCTGTTGGCGCGGTTGAAAAATCCAAAATTATTACTGGCGCAACGATTGCTCCGGGCGATGTCGTGCTGGCGATTGCTTCGAGCGGTGCACACTCGAATGGCTATTCACTAGTTCGTAAAATTATTGAGCGTGCCGGCGCTAAGCCAACTGATGATTTGGGTGGTCGACCTTTGGGTGATGTAGTGATGGCCCCTACACAAATTTATGTAAAGCCTTTGCTCAAGTTGATTGGAGAAATCAATGTAAAAGGTATGGCCCATATTACTGGCGGCGGCCTAGTGGATAACGTACCCCGCGTACTTCCAGAAAATATTCAAGCAGTATTACATCGTGATAGCTGGCAAATGCCAGATTTGTTCCGTTGGTTGCAGATGAAGGGCGGCGTAGCCGATGCAGAAATGGTGCGCGTATTTAACTGCGGTATTGGTATGGTGGTAATTGTGTCTGCTGATCAAGCTGATACTGCAATCCAATCGCTCAAGACTGAAGGTTTACATGCTTGGACGGTCGGCGATGTTGTAGAACGCCCTGCTGGCGCGCCACAAACTATCGTTATTTAGTGCTCAGCAAAAGCCTATTGATTTAGGCTTTGCTTGCAGTACTCAAGGGCAGCGTTCAACTCAATCGGGTTGAACGGGTCAAATGTTTTTCTTCCGGCGATCGCGCGCAACCAAGTTAATTGCCGTTTACCCAGTTGCCTTGTAGCTGCCAGTGCCTTGTAGCGCATTTCGGCTTGATCTACGTCACCAGATAAATATTCCCAAACTTGTCGATAGCCTACCGAGCGAATGGCGGGGAGATCGCCATGCAAGTCTGGATTTTTTCTCAACTGCTCAACTTCTTTTAATAATCCCCCAGTGAGCATTTCATCAAAGCGCTTTTCTAAGTTCTGATGTAAGCGGGAGCGATCGCTTGGCTCTAATGAAATGAGATTAATCCATTCTGGAATGGTCGATCCCTCTCTACCATCTTCGCTTGGTGAATCTGCCAACAGTTCCGACATTGGCTTGCCAGTAATTTCATAAACTTCTAGAGCACGTTGCACTCGTTGAGAATCATTGGGCTGTAAACGCGCGGCAGTCATCGGGTCAACTTTAGCTAATTCAGTATGCATCGCAGGCCAGCCAATTGCTTTGCCTTGCTCATCGAGACGGGCGCGAATTGCTGGGTCTGCAGGTGGGAGTGAAGATAGACCATATGCCCATGCGCGCCAATACAACATCGTGCCGCCCACCACTACAGGAATATTTCCGCGGTCTCGAATTTCTTCAATTAGCCGCTTGGCATCGTTTGCAAAGCGTGCGGCGGAATAGGATTCGGTGGGATCAAGGATATCGATGAGGTGATGCTGGACGGCAGCTTGCTCAGCTAGAGTTGGCTTCGCGCTACCAATATCTAAGCCGCGATATACCAAGGCGGAGTCCATGCTAATGATTTCTATGGATTTGCCAATCGATTTCGCATACTCAGCCAATGCCATTGCGATATGGGTTTTGCCTGCGCCTGTAGGGCCAACAATACAGAGTATGGGTGGCTGATAAGCTAAATGCGTAGGCTGAATGTGAGGTTCAGTTTGCATACGCCATTATAAGAATGAAATAAGCAAACTCTCTAGAGATTGCGAGCACACCACTTAATGCAGTTTAGTTTGGCCCTCTAAGGTGGCAATATGCTCACGAATATCTGCCGCATCTTCTGCGCCAGGCATTTCGCTTAAGTAGCGATGCAGATCGGCTATCGCAGGCCGCACATATTCTAATTGCGCAAAAATCAAGCCACGATCACGAATCTCTTCAGCTGAGTCTGGTAACAAAATTACTAAGCGCTCTTGAATACCCAACAGACGCTCCCAGCGCTCATCTTCTGAATAAATCATTTTGAGATTTCGCATAAAGCGCGAGAGAATTTCTCGAGAGCTAGAGGCTCGTAAGAAAATATTGAGTGGCAGACTGAGCTCACCGCGATAGCCTTTGGCATCGAGATAGGGATCAAGCATTTCCTGCAATTGATTTTTGGAAAGGGATTCACCATTCAATGGATCCATGATGATTTCGCCTTGTTGCAAGGAGATGCGCATCATGAAGTGGTTTGGAAAAGATACCCCACGAATATTCAAGCCAATTTGCTGTCCAAGCTCCATCATTAAGATCGCCAAAGAGATTGGAATGCCGCGACGACTCTCTATGATCTGGTGGAGATAAGAATTCTCGGGCGCGTAAAAATCATTCTGATTTGGACCAAAGCCCAGCTCGTTATAAAAGAAATGTTTGAGCAGTTGCAGGCGCTGAATTGGTGGCGTATCTGGAGTAATACGCTGCTTAATTTTATTGCCCCACTGATCGATCTGATCAAGTACGCCCTGAACATCGAGGTCTGGGTAGGCGTGTTGTGCAACCGCTACTGCTGCCTCAGTTAAGGGAAAGTGCTCATCTTCAGCTACGAGGGATTTGAAATAGTCGAGTTGTTGTGTAGGCATAAAAGCTATTTTGCATGACGCAGGAATTTTTGCCAGCGGATACCGACAAGCCATAAAGCTGTGAAATACACTACTGCGGCAGCGGCCAGCCAAGTAGCCAGTAACCCAACTCGAATCCAGGGGCTAGATTGCAGTGCAATCCAATTATGTGCGGTAGCAGCGTAATACAGGAGGAGTGCAAAAGGAATTAAGGCAAGCAATAACTGCCCCAGATACTTTAACCACGCAGCACTTGGTAGGGCGCCACGTTGATGTAGGCCTACCCACAATAGTGCTGCATTCAAGCAAGCGCCAGCGCCAACCGATAGTGCAAGGCCGGCATGTCCCAACCAGGGAACAAAAACCAAATTGGCTAATTGGGTCGCCACTAAAACCAGCAAGCCAATTTTTACTGGTGTGCGGATATCTTGGCGGGAATAGAATCCAGGAGCCAAGATCTTGACCAGAATGAGGCCAATCAGTCCAACGCCATAAGCTGCCAGAGCGCGCTGTGTCATCAATACGTCTAAGGCAGTGAACTTGCCGTAGTGATACAAAACAGCTGCTAGGGGCTCTCCAAAAATAAAGAGGGCGATTGCACAAGGCGCTGCCAACAAAAAGGTGAGCTGCAAGCCCCAAATTAAAAGCTCACCCGCATGTACCAAATCATTTTTTGCATTTGCTTTGCTCAAGCTTGGTAGCAAGACTGTTCCCAGTGCTACTCCCAAAAGGGCTGTTGGAAATTCCATGAGGCGATCAGCATAGGAGAGCCAAGATACGCTACCTGTTTGTAAGCGAGAGGCAATATTGGTATTGATAATGAGAGAAATCTGGGCGACTGAGACTGCAAATACGGCAGGCCCCATTAATTTCATGACGCGACGGGCATCCGGATTTTGAACTGCTGCTTTGATTGCTCCAGGCAGGAGACCCACTCTGGGAAGCAGACCCAAATGCGCGAGGGCTGGAATTTGAATGGCCAGCTGTAATACGCCACCCAGGAGCACGCCAATGCTCAGAGCGTAAATCGGTTGATCTAGGTGAGGTGCCAAAAAGATCGCGCTGCCAATCAAAGCTAAATTGAGCAAAACCGGGGTAAATGCTGGAATGGCAAAGCGGCCAAAGGTATTGAGGATCCCTGCAGAGAGCGAAACCATCGAAATGAGGCCGATATAAGGGAACATGATGCGAGTCATGACTACGCTTGCCTCATAGGCTGGACCGCCCTCAAAGCCCGTAGCAATCGCCAGAATCAGCAGGGGGGCCCCGATAACCCCTAGGAGTACCGTGAGCAGCAAGGCCCAAAATAAGAGCGTAGCGACTGCATTTACGAGGATTTGGGACTGTTTTACATCTCCTTGGCTCGAGATTTCTCCCAAAATGGGTACAAAAGCCTGAGAAAACGCGCCCTCGGCAAAGAGTCTGCGCAGTAAATTGGGTAGTCTGAAGGCCACATTAAAGGCGTCTGTCCACTCAGAAGCCCCAAAACTACGGGCAATCAGGGTTTCCCGAAGAAGCCCGGTAATCCTGGAGAGCATGGTGAGGGAGCTGACCTTAGCGGCAGCTGAAAGCAGATTCATGGGCTAATTTTCCCCTATTTATCAAGCGGCTGGGCTTTTTTAGTCCTTTAATGTAAAATCTTGGGTTTTGGTGAGTCAGCTTACAAATTTGGCGAACCCACACAGAATTTTAGTTAACCGTATTTTGTAATTTTTATATAGCAAGGTTTAAAGATGGCCAA
>JBJOEU010000043.1:0-7649 GCA_046049115.1 Pseudomonadota bacterium | reverse complement strand
TTTTGGACTCACAGCAGTAATCTTGCCAGTAAAGCTTGAACCCTTAAATGCATCCGTCGTCACTACAATTTCTTGCCCAACCTGAATTTGTTCAGCATTACTTTGTGGGAGATTGAAATCTACAAAAATTGGGTCTAAGGTTTGGAGAGTGAGCAACTTATCGCCCGGGTTAACGAACTGACCAGGGTTGATCATCACAATACCAACACGCCCACTAAAGGGAGCCCTTAGATTCTTCTTAGCCACTAGAGCAGTTTGCTGCTCTACCTGAGCCTGCTTAGACTTGGCATCTGCTTTACTAGTGTCAAACACGTTCTTGCTAATTGCCTGAATCTCTAACTGCTGCCTATCACGCTCATTAATTACCTTGGCTAAATCTGCCAACGCTTTTAAGGAATTAAGCTGGGCAACATCAGAAGCATCATTCAATTTAATCAGTAACTCGCCTTCTTTCACATCCATGCCGGATTTAATGGCTACGTTTTGTACCAAGCCACCAATTTCAGTACTGAGCTCTACACCTCTAAATGCGCGCACGTTACCAACACTAGACAATTTAGGTTGCCATGCTGACGTTTCCACCACCATCGTCGAAACCGTTGCTGGTGGCAAACCCATGCCCGCAATGAAATACTTAATCATGGCGGTCTTGAGCTGATTAAATCCAAATATCAAGCCCAACAGTAAAAATACGCCGCACAACATAATGGTCATGCGTCGACCCAAAGGGGTCATAGACTGCAGTTTTGCATTGATCTTGCTACGCATAAACCGTTCACGTAAGCGCGCCCAAAATCCTTTTACCTTTTCCCAAAGCGCAATGATTCTCTCGCGAAGTTTCCACTCCACCGCCTTAGAGAGCATCCACGCCCACAAAGCAACTGCAATAGCAGTTACTTTAGTTTTAATTGTTTCCAGAAGTTTCATTTTGATCTTTGTTCGCTATGGCTTTTGGTTGAAAGGCTGGGCCGGTACGATTCCACCAACCGCCGCCCAATGCTGCAAATAATGCTGCCGTGTCTGAGAATCGGGTTGCTTGTGCAGAAACTGATTTGACTTTAGCAATTTGGTATTGATTTTGGTAATAGAGGACAGCTAAGTAGCTTGCAGTGCCTAACTTGTATTGCTGCTGTACCAAATCTAAAGTTTCATAAGCGTAACGTTCAGCATCCGATGCAGACTTTAATGCCTGGGAGCCAGTTTCTAGAGCTCGTAAGGAGTCAGCTACTTCTTGAAAAGCCTTGAGCACAGTCGCTTGATATTGAAAAACCGCTTGTTCGTAATTAGCTATCGCGCCACGACGCTGTGCTAATAACTGTCCACCCTGAAAGAGTGGCTGAAAAATACCGCCAGCTACCGACCATAAAGCAGCATTAGGCCCAAAAAGTGCATTGCTTGTTAGAGCAGCCGATCCAATTGCACCAGTAATATTGAATTGTGGCAATAAATTAGCGGTGGCTACACCCACTAAAGCATTGGTGGCCTTGAGTTGAGCCTCTGCTGCACGCACATCTGGACGCTGACGCACCAAGCTCGATGGCACGGAGAGTGGCAGCTTCTCTGGCAAATGTAGAGACTTCAGATCAAATTTGGTGATGTTGGCATTACTTGGCAACTCACCTACCAATACCGCCAATTGATTACGTGCAAATGAGAGATTACGTTCGTAGGTAAATAAATCCACTTGTGAGTTAGAGACCAAGGTTCTTTGCGATGTCACATCCACTCGAGAGACTGTGCCAATTGATAATTGCTTTTCTGTTACCTCAGCTAAATTTGTTTGCGCCTTCAGAATTTCTTCTGTAGCTTGCATCTGCGCGCGCAAAGCCGCTTCACGTACCGCACCCGTAACAATATTGGCCGTCAAAGAAAGATAGGCACCCTCTAACTGAAACTGCGCAATCTCTGCTTGCGCTCTTGCACCTTCCACTGCGCGGCGTGCACCGCCAAAGACATCTAACTTATAAGTGACATTTACAGAGGCGTTATAAAGGTTATAGGTATCAGAACCATAAGGTAAGCCATAAATAGCAGAAGGCTGTAACTGCCGAGCAACACCGCCATTTAAACCAATCGCCGGAAAGTACTGTCCACCAATTTGCGCGCTGACATTTTCTTGGCTCGCACGTAGTGCAGCATCAGCAGCACCTAAGTTCGGATTTTGCTGCAAAGCTTTTTTGATGAGTACATCTAATTCTGGAGATTTAAATAACTCCCACCACTGAGCCTCAATATCAGCACCCTCAATAAACTCTTGATCAGTTCCGCCTGGTACTCCAGGTGCAGTGACTAACTTCTGTGAAAGGGTATTTTCTGTATATCGAGATGTATTCGGAGCATCAGGCTGCTTGAAGTCTGGGCCTACCGCGCATGCAGAAAGAAATCCCGCAAAAATAAGCGGAAGCCAACGCAAACTAGAGAAATCTTTGATGCCGAGCATGAACTGTGACAAATATCCTTTTCTTCAACACCTATTAGAACACACCTTTACCAGCCATTTCTTGTAACACATTGATTTAATTGGTTATTTTTTTGTACACAGCCGAGCAAAGAAGTCAAATAAAATTTCGCCCCATTCATCGTCAATGCGCAATTTTTCCAAAAGTGCCGCTATTGAAGTCTTGCATCGCTTGAGTAATCTCTTCTTTGGTATTCATGACAAAGGGGCCGTAACCAATAATCGGCTCCTCAATAGGCTCGCCACTCAGTAGCAAAGCAATAGAGTCTACTAGCACCTTTACCTGAATATCTTGGCCCTGATTACCAAACATCAGCATCTGAGCGTCTTTAGCTACCACGCCCT
Organism: Pseudomonadota bacterium; assembly: GCA_046049115.1. GTDB lineage: Bacteria > Pseudomonadota > Gammaproteobacteria > Burkholderiales > Burkholderiaceae > Polynucleobacter. The sequence goes on along the minus strand of JBJOEU010000043.1, from coordinate 4,846 downwards.
CACCAGCCTCAACAGCACCCTTCAGCACAACCAGGGAAGCATTCCAGCCCTCAGGCACAGGAATACTTGTTGAACCCTTCTTTAACTTCAGGTCAATCACATTGAGAGGGGTAAAGGTATTGGCTGGCCCTGTGCGGCCATCAAACTCGCCAGCAATGATGCGCGCTTGCCCTGCACCATTCTTCAAATCAATCACAGGAATCTGTTTATCCAAAATGGCTTGATAGCCCGGCTCCGTCATTTTGAGTTTTGCGGGCAGATTTACCCACAATTGCACCATCTCTAAAGTTCCGCCAGTTTTGGCAAAGTCTTCAGAATGAAACTCTTCATGCAAGATGCCAGAGCCGGCAGTCATCCACTGCACATCGCCAGGACCAATGATGCCGCCCTGACCGGTTGAATCCTTATGAGCTATTTCGCCTTCATACACAATCGTGACAGTTTCAAAACCACGATGGGGATGTGAGCCCACACCCCTACGTTCAGTTGTTGAGGAAAACTCGGCTGGACCCGCATAGTCCAGCATCAAGAATGGGCTCATCTGCTTTCCCAGATCTTGATAGAAGAATAAAGTACGCACAGGAAAGCCATCACCAACCCAGTGACCCTGATCATTGCCCCGTAAACCAATGAGTTTTTTCATCATTCCCCCGATTATTTCTATTACTGATTCCTACTTTGCTTTTAATTGGCTAGCAATCTTCGCAATACGCTCGCCATAGAGACGCGCTGTCTCTAAGTCGCCCACATTCACTTCATCAGCACTTGCATCTGAAGGTGTTTGCATCATTGCGCCAGCGGATGAACCTACATAATTCACATCATCACGCTTCGCAGCTTTGGAATTCGAAGGCATTAAACCAGTGCCCACCCAAATGCCTGAATGCTGCATGGCCAAAGTGAAGAAGTAATGCAAAGTGGAATGCTTGTCACCATTCATCGTTGCAGAGTTGGTGAAGCCGCCGAAGATCTTATCTTTCCACTGCTGTGAAAACCATTGCTTAGAACTTGTATCTGCAAATTTCTTAAACTGCCAGCTCACTGTACCCATATAAGTTGGTGATCCAAAGACGATAGCATCAGCAGTATTCAAGGTCTCCCACTGTGCATCAGTAATGTTACCTTCAGCATCAATAGCCACTAAGGTGGCATTTGCACCTTTAGCCAGAGCCTCAGCTTGTTTAACAGTGTGCCCATATCCACTATGAAATACAACGGCTACTTTAGTCATGATCTTTCCTTTAAAAAAATTGTTTTAACCTCTTTTAAAACTATTACTGCTTGCTCTAACTCTTTCTTGCTGAGCTTTACAAAAGCTTTACCGAGATACTCAACATGCTCCGGAAATACCTTCTGAAATAATTTATTGCCAGCCTTTGAAAGGCCAATCTTGTAGCTTCGGCCATCATCGGTATTCATCAACTTTTCTATGAGGCCTTTAGCTTCTAAGCGCTCAAGAACCCCTGTCATCGTGCCTTTAGAGACCAGCGTCTTCTCACCCAATTCCTTACAAGTCATCGGCGGCTGATTACCTAGGGTCGCAACAATGTCGAACTGAGTCATTGTTAAGCCCATCTCTTTGATGTGTGCAGCCGAGTGAGCCTCAAATGCCTGATATGCCTGAACCAACTCCTTAACAAGCGATAGGTGATTCATGGGTTTACCTCAATTTAGTCTGTATACGTACTATTTTAGTACTAGTTCGTACCAATTGCAAGGACTCATAAAATCTCAGGACATTTACCGGGGGTTGAATACCCCCGAAATGGATTACTCGACCGTAACGCTCTTCGCGAGGTTGCGCGGCTTATCGACATCAGTGCCCAAGGCACAAGCAGTGTGATACGCCAGGAGTTGTAGCGGAACTACATGCAAGATTGGCGAAAGATTGCCGTAGTGTTCAGGCAAACGGATTACGTTGATGCCTTCGCTACTCGTAATATCGGTATCGTGGTCTGCGAAGACATATAGCTTGCCACCACGAGCTTTCACTTCCTGCATATTGGATTTGAGCTTTTCCAATAAGTCATCCTTAGGGGCTACTGTAACCACTGGCATCTTTTCAGTAACCAGCGCTAGTGGCCCATGCTTTAACTCACCCGCTGGATAGGCTTCAGCATGAATATACGAAATCTCTTTGAGCTTAAGCGCGCCTTCAAGGGCAATTGGATAATGCATGCCGCGCCCTAGGAATAAAGCGTTTTCACATTTAGCAAATGCTGCACTCCAAGCAATGATCTGTGGCTCAAGCGCTAAAACAGCATGCAAAGCTTTTGGTAAATGGCGCAAGTCACGTAAGAGTTCTTTCTCTCGCTCAGGGCTCACTTTGCCTGCGCGCTTAGCCAATGAAACAGCCAATAGGTAAAGGGCAACTAGCTGGGTTGTAAAAGCTTTAGTAGAAGCTACGCCGATCTCGGTACCAGCCTTGGTCAAGAAACTCCAATTGGTTTCACGAACCATGGCACTGGAAGCCACGTTACAAATCGCGAGAGTGTATTGATGCCCTAAGGCTTGTGCATGACGAAGTGCCGCCAGAGTATCCGCAGTCTCACCAGACTGGGAGACCACCACAATTAATGTATTCGGATTAGGAACAGTTGTGCGATAGCGATATTCACTGGCAATCTCAACCTGTGTCGGAATACCCGCCAAATCCTCCAGCCAATATTTAGCAACACAGGCGGAGTAGTAACTTGTACCACAAGCCAAGATCAAAATTTGATCAAACTTTTTCCACTGTTCAGAATCGGCATGAAAGAGTTCTGGGCCAAAGCTAGCGATATTGGCAAGCGTGTCACCAATAGCTCTAGGTTGCTCAAAAATCTCTTTTTGCATGTAGTGCTGATAAGGGCCTAGATCTACTGAGTCAGCCTGAGCTGGCATCGGCTTTTGCTCTCGCTGCGCCGTCTTTCCCGCCTGATCAATAATCTCAACACTGCCTGCCTTGAGAACAGCAACATCACCCTCTTCCAAATACATCATGGAATGCGCTCGACCAGCAAGCGCTAAAGCATCGGAGGCGAGGAAGTTTTCATTCTCACCAAGAGCAACCACTAATGGAGAACCAACACGCGCCCCTACTAAAACATCTGGACGATCTTGTGCAATCACGCCAATCGCATAAGCGCCATGCAGGCGCGGCAATACGGAACGAACTGATGCAACTAAATCTAATTGATTGCTAGCTACATAAGCTTGATGAATTAAATGCGCAATGACTTCGGTATCGGTTTCTGAAGTGAATACATAACCCGCAGATTTCAGCTCAGTGCGCAGTGATTCGTAGTTTTCAATAATGCCGTTGTGTACAACAGCAATCAATCCACCAGAGATATGAGGATGTGCATTTTGTGTATCTGGCTTGCCGTGAGTTGCCCAGCGAGTATGCGCAATACCCAGAGTGCCATGAAATTCTTTACCCTGCTCGGCTAACTCAGAGACACGAGCAGTAGTGCGCGCACGTTCAATCGGATGTTTGGCATCATCACCATTAATGACGGCAAAGCCGCAAGAATCATAGCCGCGATATTCAAGTCGACGTAGGCCTTCGATCAATACTTCAACAATATTTTTACGCGATGCTGCGCCAACGATTCCACACATTATTTTTTAGCCTTAGCGGGTTTTTTGGTGGCTAATTTCTTGGTTGCCACTTTCTTCTCCTTCTTTACTGGGCGTTGCCACTGCAAAGAAATTTGCTTTGCTCGTGATACGGTCAATTGGTTTGGAGGTGCATCTTTAGTCAGCGTTGTACCCGCACCCAAAGTAGCACCACGACCAACACGCACTGGAGCAACCAACTGAGTATCCGAACCAATAAAGACATCGTCTTCAATAATAGTTTGGTGCTTATTCACACCATCGTAGTTGCAAGTAATCGTACCTGCGCCGATATTGACTCTAGAGCCGACGATCGAGTCGCCCACATAAGCCAAGTGATTAGCCTTACTATTTGCAGCGATCTTGCTATTCTTCACTTCGACAAAGTTGCCAATGTGTACATCGTTAGATAAATCCGCACCAGGACGCAAACGAGCATAAGGTCCGATCAATGAATTTGAACCAACTTGCGCACCGTCAATATGACTGTATGGGTGAATGGTGACGTTCTTACCAATCACGCTATCACGCACGATACAGTAAGGCCCCACTTTTGTACCTGCAGCCAAAGTGACACAACCCTCGAATACACAGCCAACATCAATAAAGACATCCGTGCCGCACTCTAGTGTTCCACGGATATCAATGCGTGCCGGGTCTGCTAAAGAAACACCAGCATCCATTAATACATTTGCTTGATTGAGTTGATGTACTCGCTCTAATGCGGCCAACTGATCGCGACTATTAACACCAACAGTCTCATATTCAGAATCTGCTTGTGAGGTCCGAATAGGTACCCCATCTTTGACTGCCATAGCAATCACATCAGTTAAATAGTATTCACCTTGGGCATTGCTTGCACGCAAGGACTTTAACCACTTCTTCAGTGATTTGGTTGGCAGAACCATGATGCCGGTATTAATTTCTTGAATACGCTTTTGCGCAGGCGATGCATCTTTTTCTTCAACGATCTCTTGTACTGATCCATCAATGTCGCGCACGATACGGCCATAGCCCATTGGATTATTGAGGTTTTGAGTGAGAAGAGCTAATGCAGAATCTTGACCACGCACACCATCAGCCAATTTGGCTAATTTTGAAAGTGTCTTTTTACTTGTGAGAGGCACATCACCATACAGAACTAAAGTAGGCTCATCCACATCAAGCTTAGGCAAGGCTTGCAATAAAGCATGGCCCGTTCCTTTTTGTTCAGCCTGTAAGGCAGTAGCTACTTTGCCAAAACGAG
>JBJOEU010000042.1:0-7738 GCA_046049115.1 Pseudomonadota bacterium | reverse complement strand
CGATTTAGGGCGGTACGGTCTTGAGCATTCATATAATGAATTATGCCCACCTTATCCGTCATACTCATCACCCGCAATGAAGAGGCCAACCTGGCTGACTGTTTAGCCTCCCTGGAGGGGATTGCCCAGCAAATTGTGGTGGTCGATACGAATAGCACCGATAACACCGTAGTAATCGCCAAAAATCATGGGGCTGTCCTTAGCCAGCCAGCGGACTGGCCTGGATTTGGGCCTCAAAAGAACCGTGCCTTAGACTTAGCCACTGGTGATTGGGTGCTCTCCCTGGATGCTGATGAGCGTCTTACCCCAGCTCTCAGAAGCGAGATTCTGACCGCTATTCACCATTCGGCCCATATTGACTGTTTTGCAATTCCACGCCTATCTTGGTATTGCGGTCGTTTTATTCGACACTCCGGCTGGAGCCCGGATTATGTAGATCGATTATTTAAGCGTGGCACTGCCCGCTTTTCAGATGATTTGGTTCATGAGCGACTAATTCCTAGTGGACAAGTAGCCAAGCTAGAGAATCCGATGCTGCATTTCAGCTTCATGAACTACTCTCAAGTACTTCAGAAATTAGATCGCTATTCAACTGCCTCAGCAGAGCAGGCATTTTCTAAAGGTAAAAAGAGTAGTCCATTAACTGCAGTACTGCATGGTATTTGGGCCTTTACTCGCACCTACTTCATTCGTCTTGGCTTCTTGGACGGCCCTCAGGGATTTGCATTAGCAATCTCTAATGGGCAAGGAACCTACTATCGCTACATGAAGTTATGGCAATTACACCAAGAAGCGAACTCCAATCATTCTCTCAGCAAATGATCTCTGTTCTTCTGGCGACCTACAACTGGCCGCAAGCCCTCAAACTCTGTCTTGAGTCACTTAGCACTCAAACAGATTTAGATTTTGAAATCATCATTGCCGATGATGGCTCCACTACAGACACCAGAGATCTCATAGAAGTAACTCAGAAAAATTTCCCAGTAAAAATTACTCACCTTTGGCAAGAAGACCAAGGATTTCGCAAGACCCGTATTCTGAATCAAGCGATCGAAGTATCTGCTGGTGAATATTTAATATTTCTTGATGGTGATTGCATTGTTCAGCCAGACTTTATTGCCCAACATCACGCACTATCTCAGGCGAACCATCTGGTAACGGGTAGCCGCGTCTTACTGAACAATGAACTGAGCAAGCAGTTACTTTCATGGCCACACTGGGATTTCAAGAAATTCACTGGTAGCTTATTAAGCTATCGACTATCCGGCGGCATCAATAAGTACTGGCCCCTCAAAATCAAATTGGGTGATGGTGCCTGGCGCGAATACAAAAAATTTGTCTGGCGCCGCATCAAAGGCTGCAATATGGCCTGTTGGAAGACTGATGCCTTAGCTATTGGTGGCTTTGATGAAACCATGACCGGCTGGGGACACGAGGATGCTGATTTTGTTTTTAGACTTCAAAACACAGGTTTGGTTCGTAAATCTGGATCTTGGGCTACTGAAGTACTACACCTGTATCACCGCATTAATGACCAATCCAATGCCGCAGAAAATGCCCGTCGCGTCCGTGAAAAAATTCTTGCTAAAGCTCGGTAGGATTAAGTTACATTAGCCCCATGACTGCATTCTCAGCACTAAAACCTAAAAAAGTTTTATTTATTGCGACTCGCCAAATTGGGGATGTCCTTGTCACTACGCCGCTCATTTCACAAGCTCGTGAACTGTGGCCTGATGCTGAGTTTCACTTTTTGGGCTACCGTGGTAAGCTCGAGATGCTTAAAGGCAATCCCGATATTGCCCAGACAATCGAAACTTCAGATCGACCTAATCTAAAAGAGTATTTCTCTTTATTTTTGAAACTCTTTCAACGATATGATTTAGCAGTTGTTACTCAACCTAGTGATCGCGCCTACTTTTATGGCCTAGTAGCAGCTCATCACCGCGTGGGCGTATTAGGCGGTCATCCTCAAGGCCTCACTGAGCAAGATCGGGCCAAGAAAAGTAAGAGTGATAAACAAAATGCCTGGAAAAAGGCTATCAGCTTGCACACAGTTGACGTAGATTATTTTGCTCAGCATGTGATTACTGAAAAGCTTCGTCTACTCGAGATCTTTTATAAAAGTCCACTGGAATTATTTCAGAAACCAGTCTCGGTAACAGCTCCAGCTGGTGATCCGATTACCCCAAGTATTGCCACTCAACTTCACTCGCCTTATGTCGTGGTGCATCCCGGACCATTAACCGCATATAAGCGTTGGCCACTTGCGTATTGGCAAACATTGCTGACATGGATCACAAAACAAGGTTGGCAAGTGGTGCTGAGCGCATCCCCTGCGAAGCAAGATCTCCAACTCAACAAAGATATTCTTTCATTACTAGATGAGGAAACCCGTAAACATGTCGTTGATACCGCAGGCCTACTCACCATCCCACAGGCAGGAACACTGATTCGTGGAGCGATAGCTTACGTTGGAGTGGATACTTCCATCACGCACTTAGCAGCCGCATGCAATACGCCCACCGTTGCTCTATTTGGTCCAACACCACCCACTAACTTTGGGCCATGGCCTAATGGTTTCGTTGGTGAACAGCCCTATCAATTAAGAGCTCGCTCGCAGACAGTTGGCAATGTCACCATCCTACAAGGCCCTGGTGAATGCGTCCCCTGCCGCAAAGCAGGTTGCGAGGATCGCGCAAGTAGCAACAGCGAATGTTTAGACCGGCTAGACCAAAACCAAGTGATCGAAGCACTGCAAAACGCAACAAAGAAATAAAAAATGCAGGCTTAGTGGTACTGAACCTGAACGACATTAGATTGCTTGGCAGCCAAAATTTGATTCAAACTATGTAAGCAAGCATCATCGGGATAAATTCTTAGCTCTTCCGGGAACTGCATCAGACAGGCTCCGCCACTGGTAGTTACTGCGGCAGTAAGCATTAAGCCTTTCATGCCTTCGCTAGCGCTTGGCATAGAAGCTGCCGCAGGACCCAACCTGGGATCGCGTACCCGATTACTCATCAAGTAAGGTCCAATTTGGCTACGTAAGGATTGGAGGTCAATCGCTGAATCGATCGATAAATGCAGGTTGCGCGCAAAACGCATACGAGCGCCCGTAATATCCATCACCGCTTCAGAAACAATGCGCACTCCGCCAGAAAACTTATCAGGCGTGATATTAACCTTGGCCACCAGTAACTCATCCTCTTTGAGCCAAGAACGATTAGGTTCATAGACCTCGCTATAGAGTGTTACTTCAATCGCAGCAGTGCCATCATCAATAGTTGCAATCATCATTCGACCGCGCTGACCGGTCAACATACGAGCAGAGGTAATGATGCCGGCGATCAACTGATCCTTACCCTCAGTCACCTTAACTAATGGCTGACGAATGAAATGCGCTGTCTCATCGCGATAGGCATCGAACATATGGCCAGTCAAACAAAGGCCAAGGGCGCTTTTCTCATCTTGGAGACGTTTCTTTTCGGACCAGGGTAATTCGCGGACTAACTCCGGTAAATGACGATCATCTTCTCCTGCCACTTCAAACAAACTCACTTGATTAATTGAGGCTTCAGCTTGTTCGGCTGCCTCAATTGCGCGCGCAAGAGAAGCTAATAGAGTGGATCGAATATCGTAAGGATTACCGCCAGCAGGAATGGAGTCCTTATAAAGGCTATCAAAGGCGCCAGCACGCATTAAAGCCTCAATTGCTCGACGGTTCACTTGCCTTCGATCAACGCGTGCGCAGAAATCGAACAGATCCTTAAAGGGGCCGCCAGTTTCGCGCGCTTTCACAATCACTTCGATTGCAGCCTCACCAGTACCCCGAACCGCTCCTAAACCATAACGAATATGGCTAATAGGAGAATCCGGTGCCGCATCTGGTGCACGTAACGGTGTGAACACATACACGCCAGTATTGATATCAGGTGAGAACACGCGAATATGATTTGCCAAACAATCGTCATACAGAATCTTCACCTTATCGGTGTCATCCATTGCGAGTGATAAGTTGGCTGCCATAAATTCAGCAGGGTAATAGGCTTTTAGCCAAGCCGTTTGATAGGCCAGAAGTGCATAAGCAGCAGCGTGGGATTTATTAAATCCATAGCCTGCAAAACGCTCCATCAAGTCATAAATCTCGTTAGCTTTGCCTTCAGTAATACCGCCTGCTTTTGCACCGTCACTAAAAATCTTGCGATGCTGCGCCATCTCTTCGGGCTTCTTCTTACCCATCGCACGACGCAACATATCAGCGCCACCTAAGGAGTAGCCACCGATCATCTGCGCCATCTGCATCACCTGCTCTTGGTAGACCATGATGCCGTAGGTTTCTTGCAGAACAGGCTCAATCCGAGGATCTGGATACTCTACTTTTTGACGTCCATGCTTACGCTCAATAAAGTCTGGGATCAAATCCATTGGACCCGGGCGATAGAGTGCGACCAGCGCAATAATATCTTCGAAGCGGTCAGGCTTGGCTTCACGAAGCATGCCTTGCATGCCGCGACTTTCTAGCTGGAAGACGGCGACCGTATTGGCATTCTTTAAAACTTCAAAAGCCTTTTGATCATCAAGTGCAATTTCACCGATATTCCAATCTTTACGGTCGGTATGCAGTGTCTTAATCCACTTCTCAGCAGCCGCCAAAATCGTTAGGGTAGTTAAACCTAGGAAGTCGAACTTGACTAAGCCAATCGCCTCGACGTCATCTTTATCAAATTGACTAATGACGGAGCCACTCTCTTGATCTTTAGAGTCTTTTGCTTCTTGTGTATAGAGCGGGCAAAAATCCGTTAAGCGACCAGGGGCAATCAACACACCGCCTGCATGCATACCGACGTTACGGGTCATGCCCTCTAACTGCTGGGCGAGAGATAACAGTTGACGCACTTCGTCTTCATTTTTTTCACGCTCGCCTAATTGCTTTTCTTCCTTCTTGGCCATTTCAATAGTCATGTACTGACCTGGCTTGTTCGGAATTAATTTCGCAATACCGTCAACGAAGTTATAGCCTTGCTCGAGTACGCGGCCAACGTCACGAATGGCTGCGCGTGCAGCCATCGTTCCAAAGGTCGCAATTTGACTAACCGCATCTTTTCCGTATTTGTCTTTTACGTACTGAATGACGCGATCGCGCCCATGCTGGCAAAAGTCAATATCGAAGTCGGGCATCGATACCCGTTCAGGATTGAGGAAGCGCTCAAAGAGGAGGTTGTAACGCAGCGGGTCAAGATCAGTAATGCCGAGTGAATAGGCGACTAAAGAGCCAGCACCAGATCCACGACCAGGTCCAACTGGTACACCATTATTTTTTGCCCAGTTAATAAAGTCCGCAACAATTAAGAAGTAACCTGGGAAACCCATCTGAGCAATGGTCTTCACCTCGAACACTAAGCGCTCGTGATAGCGGGCCTCTTCCTTGGCACGCTCTTCTGCGTCAGGGAAATTGCGCTCCATATGGCGCTTAAGCCCAATCTCAGATTGTTGCAATAAGTAATCGTCGAGCGTAATACCTGGTGGCGTTGGAAAATCCGGCAAACGCGGCTGACCTAAAGTCAAAGAGAGATTACAGCGCTTGGCAATCTCTACTGAGTTTGCAAGTGCGACAGGTAAATCTGCGAAGCGCTTTTCCATCTCCTCTTGAGATAGAAAATATTGCTCTTCATTAAACTTCTTAGTGCGACGAGGATTACCTAAGAGCTCGCCTTCAGCGATACAGACTCGTGCTTCATGGGCTATAAAATCCGTGCGCTGCATAAACTGCACAGGATGTGTGGCAACAATCGGTAAATCCATTTCACTTGCGAGGTGGCAAGCCAACTGAAGTTGCTGTTCATCCTGAGGATGGCCACCGCGTTGCACTTCAATATAAAAAGCATTTGGAAATAAGCTTGCCCAACGTTGAGCAGCCTCTTTAGCCAAATCTTCCTGACCAACAAGGAGTGCAGCACCAACATCGCCCCAACGTCCTCCAGAAAGTGCAATTAATCCATACGACAGGGTTCTTTTTGCAGCCTTATCTTCTGCCTTTGAGGCTGGCTCGCTAAACCATTTGAGATCGACCTCAGCTCGACCTCGGGATTGATTCTCAAGGGAAGCTTTGCTCAAGAGCTGGCATAAATTGAGATAGCCAGAGTGATTTTGAACCAGGAGCAACAGGCGATGAGGTTGGTCTGGATCTTGAGGATTACTCACCCAAACATCTGCGCCCGCAATGGGCTTAATGCCGCCAGAGCGTGCTGCACTATAAAAACGGACCAGGCCAAATAAATTGCTTAAATCAGTGAGCGCTAAGGCACCCATGCCATCTTTTTCAGCGGCAGCTACCGCATCGTCAATGCGAACGACGCCATCCGTAATTGAAAACTCGGAATGGACGCGTAGATGAACAAAACGGGGTGAAGCCATGAGATCATTTTAGCTGTGCTGAACTTCAAAAACCCCTCATCCCCAGCCGACGGCTATCGCGGGCGATTTGCCCCCTCGCCTACTGGGCCGCTTCACGCGGGATCCCTGGTTGCCGCCCTGGGAAGCTGGTTGGACGCCCGTAAAAATAGGGGGAAATGGCTAATCAGAATGGAGGATTTAGACGCTCCCCGCTGTATCTTGGGGGCAGATCAAGAAATTCTGCGCCAATTGCTTGCCTGCGGCCTCACTTGGGACGAGGAACCAACTTGGCAATCCAAGCACCAAGATCGCTATAAAAAGGCTCTAGAGCGCTTAAATCAACTCCAAATCATCTATCCCTGCACCTGCTCTCGACAAGGCATTACTAACGCCCTAGAGGCTCACGGCGTAGTAACCCCCCGCAATCAAGAGATGGTTTACCCCGGAACCTGTCGCCCCCATCAAATTGGCACATACGATGAAGGAGAGATAGCATCGACCGAAGTGGCTTTGCGACTTGCTCTACCACCAGGGCTCACTATTGATTTTGATGACTTAGCCCTGGGTAAACAAACTCAAGACCTCATTCGAGAAGTAGGGGATTTTGTCCTGCGTCGCCGTGATGGCATATTTACCTATCAACTGGCCGTCGTGGTGGATGATGCTGAGCAAGGAATTACGCATATTGTGCGCGGGGCAGATTTACTGAACAACGCAGCACGACAAATTTATCTGCAAAGGGTCTTGGGGTGTGAAACACCGAGCTATCTACATCTACCCCTGGTGCTGGATGAACATGGCGAAAAACTGAGTAAACAGACTCTGGCAAGCGCTATTCAGACTGAGAATGCGCATCAGGCTTTACAAGAATTACGTAAAGCCGCAAGGCATTTGGGACTGAGGGATCTTCCGGATGGAGAGGAAACTTCGATTGCTGAGTGGCTTTTGGCGGCCACCCAGGCTTGGGACAGAAAAGTTATTTTTTCTTAAAGCCGCCAAGTAAAGCGCCTACTGCTGGCTTGGCAGGAGTGATTCCCACTTTTTTCTCTGTAGGATTGTCAACCTCTGATGATGGCTTGGCTGCAGCGCTGGGCTCGTAAGGCTTATAGAAAAATGGGTCCGACATTTTTGCTGGCGCATCTGATCTCGATGAATTCCTGCTGAAAGCAGGAGCGGGACGGGAGCTGCCTTCAGGCAATGGCTGAATATCCAACTTGCGCTTCATTAACTTTTCAATATCGTCGAGTAAACGTTTTTCACTGGCATCCACCAATGCAATCGCATCGCCCTTACTACCAGCACGACCTGTACGACCAATACGGTGAATGAAATCTTCCGCATTAAA
>JBJOEU010000041.1:0-7760 GCA_046049115.1 Pseudomonadota bacterium | reverse complement strand
GAGGTTCCTGACCCCCGTCTTGCCGCTTTGGCTGAGATCGTCAAGCCCGAGCGCATCCTGCCTGCTGCTGTCGAATTTGTCGATATTGCAGGATTGGTAGCTGGTGCTTCCAAGGGCGAAGGCCTAGGGAATCAATTTTTAGCCAATATTCGTGAAACTGACGCCATTACCCATGTGGTGCGCTGTTTCGAGGATGCTAATGTGATCCACGTAGCCGGGAAGATTGATCCGATCTCCGATATTGGGGTGATCGACACCGAATTGGCCTTGTCAGATTTAACTACGGTTGAAAAAACGCTACAGCGCTCAAGTAAGGCGGCTAAGTCAGGTAATGACAAAGAGGCCTCAGCCTTAGTAGCCGTGCTAACTAAAGTGCAGGCCCACTTAGATCAAGCCCAGCCGGTACGCAGCATGAAGCTGACTGAAGAAGAAAATTTGCTCTTAAAGCCGCTTTGCTTAATCACAGCAAAACCCGCGATGTATATCGCTAACGTCAAAGAAGACGGTTTTGAAAATAATCCGCATTTAAATGCGGTGATTGAGCATGCGGCCAAAGAGGGTGCGCCAGTAGTGGCCGTATGCGCCGCAATCGAGGCTGAGATTGCTGACTTGGATGATGCCGATAAAGTGGAGTTTCTTGCCGACCTCGGTATGGAAGAGTCTGGATTAGATCGTGTGATTCGTGCAGGTTATAAGTTATTAGGGCTACAGACCTACTTTACCGCTGGCGTTAAGGAGGTTCGCGCCTGGACTATTCATCAAGGTGATACGGCTCCCCAGGCTGCTGGCGTGATTCATACCGACTTTGAGCGTGGTTTTATTCGTGCGCAAACTATTGCATTTGAGGACTTTGTTCAATTCAAGGGTGAGGCTGGCGCCAAAGAGGCTGGCAAGATGCGCGCCGAAGGTAAGGAGTATGTTGTTAAAGATGGCGATGTTCTAAATTTCCTCTTTAACGTCTAAACCACTATCTCCAAAGAAAAAGCCCTTATAACTAAGGGCTTTTTTGCTTTCTTGGGAGTCTAAATCAACTCGCTTTGACAGCCTTTTCTAGGCACTTAGAAATTTCTTCATAGCGCTTGATGGCAACCTTAGTGGGCACTACTTCTTTTTTGCGCCCATCTTCATTCGCTGCCATCTTGATGTAGCCCATGGCACTCAGATTCTTCAGGCGCCCATGTAGCGTAGCTTGAGAGCCAAACTCAGACAGAGAAATTAAATCACCAACTAATAGGGGCTGCTTGGCATGAAAGCTCAAAATGATTTTATCCAACAAGCTTTCTTCAATGGCATCGAGTTTTTTGCCAGGATTAATTCGATCAAGAACATCGATCAGGTTTAAAAAACGAATGTAGCAAGAAGATTTAGCGGTTGACATTGTTTGGTGCGTTAATCGTTAATTAGTTAGCTTTAGGGTTAACGCTATTGTAGGCCTATTTATCTTGTTCGTAACTTGTATGCATTTCTAAAATCAACCATACTGGTGACAATGGATAAAACAAGTCGCGAATGGATAGTTGGATTTATCGTGAGCGTGCTTGCTTACTCAAGCCTTTTCTATGTCAACGCTTGGCTTACAACTCACCTGAGCTATGGCCTTGGTGTTAACTGGATCTATCTGCCAGCTGGCTTACGTCTATTTTTGACGCTCATCTTTGGTTTATCTGGCGCTGTTGGCATTGCCATTGCTTCATTTGTAATTTGTTTTTTTGGACAATTTCCCCTCGAGCTCACCACCTATATTGGCATTGGCTTGATATCTGGCTTTGCACCTTACCTAGCAAGACTCTTTGTTGTGAGTAATATCAATATCTCACCCGACTTAAGTAACTTGAGCTTACAGAAGCTGGCGATTTGTATTTTGATTTATGCTGCCCTAAGTTCGGGCTTGCACCAATGGTGGTTTGCAGTTCGCGGTCTTGATGAAGCTGGAACTCTCAATCACTTCTTGGTCATGTTGATTGGCGACGTGCTCGGGGCGGTAATACTGATCGGGCTTGTTAAATATGGCTTAGATCTAATGAGACCCTCTAAATCCAATTAATTAAACAGCTGACTCAAGGCGACCCCTGGATCATCTGCCCTCATAAAGGCTTCACCCACCAAGAATGCATTGATCTGATGATCACGCATCAATTGCACATCCGCGCGACTCATAATTCCAGACTCGGTAACTAGAGTTTTTCCAGCAGGAACCATTGAAAGTAAGGACAGGGTTGTTTGTAGAGTAACTTCAAAAGTCTTTAGGTTGCGATTATTGATTCCAAGCAGTGGTGTTTTTAATTCAAGGGCTTGTTCTAATTCAGGAGCGTTATGAACCTCAACCAGGACATCGAGACCGAGTTCATGAGCACAAGCTTCTAGCTCCTTCATTTGATTGAGTTCTAAGCAGGCCACAATGAGCAAAATAGCATCGGCACCGATTGCCCTTGCTTCATAGATTTGATAAGGGTCAATCGTAAAGTCTTTACGCAATACCGGAATGCCGCAGGCAGATCTTGCGGCCTGAAGGTAAGCATTAGCCCCCTGAAAATAATCTTTATCTGTGAGTACTGATAAACAGGCTGCTCCATTTTTTTCATAGGACTGAGCAATCTCAGCGGGCTGAAAGTTTTCTCTCAAGATTCCCTTGCTGGGGCTAGCTCTCTTGATCTCGGTAATCACGCCGGCTTTGCCTGCTGCGATCTTTCGTTCGATAGATTGAATAAAGCCTCGTGGTTTTAATGGCGCGTCACGATTATTTTCTTCAGCTTGATCACGTTGATTGGCCAAGGAGATTTTTTTTGAATCAGTGGCTACCTCAATCTTCTTGGTGGCAACAATTTTATCGAGGATATCGCTCATGAAGATCTTTATTAATGTTGAGTTGCAGCTACAAATTGGTCCAGTTTTTGAAGGGCGGCACCAGAGGCAATAGCTGCTTTCGCCATCTCAATACCGCTAGCAATACTTGGCGCTACATCGGCTACATACAAAACCGCACCAGCGTTGAGGCAAACAATGTCACTTGCTGGGCCGGATTTCTTATTGAGTACATCCAAAACAATGACTTTGGATTCTTGGGCATCGGCCACCTTAAAACTGCTAGTAAGCGCTGTACTTAAACCAAAGTCTTTTGGATGAATCTCGTATTCACGAACCTGGCCATCTTTTAATTCGCCTACTAAGGTTGGGCCCTCGAGAGAGATTTCATCTAGGCCATCGCGGCCATAAACCACTAACGCATGATCCATTCCCATCGCTTGTAATACACGAGCCTGAATACCAACTAGATCTGCATGGAACACGCCCATCAGGATACGCTTGGCATCGGCCGGGTTGGTAAGTGGTCCCAGGATATTGAAAATGGTGCGTACACCCAAATCTTTGCGAATCGGCACAACATTCTTCATTGCAGGGTGATGGTTTGGTGCAAACATAAAGCCTGCCCCTACATCAGAAATGCATTTTGCAACCTGCTCAGGTGAGAGTGATAGCTTGACGCCTAAGGACTCCAGAATATCTGCGCTACCGGATTTGCTACTCACGCTGCGATTGCCATGCTTAGCAATTTTTGCACCAGCTGCTGCGGCGACAAACATAGCGGCTGTAGAAATATTGAAGGTGTGGGCGCCATCACCACCAGTGCCAACTACATCCACTAAATTTGCCCTATCTTCTACATGTACTGGGGTCGCAAATTCACGCATGACTTGGGCGGCTGCGGCAATTTCACCAACAGTCTCCTTTTTAGTGCGCAGGGCAACGAGTAGGCCAGCAACCAAAGTTGGCGGCATTTCACCACTCATGATGAGACGCATCATGGCAGTCATCTCATTATGAGAAAGTTCACGATGTTCAATGCAACGTTGTAATGCTTGCTGTGGAGTAATGGACATAGGAATCGACTTAATACCTGTGAGTTATTTGGCTTGCAGGAAGTTCTTCAGCAGTGCATGACCATGCTCAGAAAGAATCGATTCTGGATGGAATTGCACGCCTTCTACCGCCAGCTCTTTATGGCGTACACCCATAATTTCACCATCAGAAGAAGTGGCTGTTATCTCAAGAACTGCCGGTAATGAGCTTTTTTCAATGGCGAGAGAGTGATAACGCGTTACTTTGAATGGGTTGGGTAAACCTTTGAAAACACCAACACCGGTATGGTGAACATCATCTGTTTTGCCATGCATGACTTTCTGGGCGCGAATAATCTTGCCACCGAATGCCTCGCCAATCGCTTGGTGTCCAAGGCAGACGCCTAGGATTGGAATCTGCCCAGCATAGCGTTGAATCGTAGCCACTGAAATTCCTGCTTCAGCTGGACTGCAAGGCCCAGGTGAAATACAAATACGCGCAGGATTGATTTTGGCAATCTCTTCAACAGAAATCTCATCATTACGGAATACCTTTACCTCCTCACCAAGCTCTGCAAAATATTGAACGAGGTTGTAGGTAAATGAATCATAGTTATCAATCATGAGGAGCATCGAGTCCTCCTTGTACTAAATCAGCCGCCATTAAAACTGCCCGAGCTTTCACTTCAGTTTCTTTCCACTCGGCAGTAGGGTCGGAGTCTGCAACTACTCCAGCACCTGCTTGGGAATGCAATACGCCATCACGAATCACGCCTGTACGAATGGCAATGGCTACATCCATATCACCAGAGAAGGAGAGGTAACCAACTGCGCCACCATAAACTCCGCGTTTCACAATTTCCATCTCATCAATAATTTCCATCGCTCTAATTTTTGGGGCGCCCGACAAGGTCCCGGCTGGAAAGGTTGCGCGCAGAACATCCATATTGCTCATATTGTCCAATAGCTCACCTTCAACAGAGCTCACAATGTGCTGAACATGAGAATATTTTTCAATCGACATCGAATCAGTCACTTTTACGGTGCCTGTTTTCGCAATACGACCCACATCGTTACGCGCTAAGTCAATCAACATCACATGCTCAGCAATCTCTTTTGGGTCGGCAAGTAATTCTGTAGCAAGGCGTTCATCTTCTTCTGGTGTTGCACCACGAGGACGTGTGCCAGCCAATGGGCGAATCGTCACAATCTTCTGACTTTCACGTTGCTCTTGGCGTACCAAGATCTCTGGTGATGAGCCCACTACCTGCAGATCACCAAAGTCATAGAAGTACATATAAGGCGATGGATTCAAAGAGCGCAATGCACGATATAGGGCTAGCGGTGAATCTGTAAATGGTTTGCTAATACGCTGGCCAATCACTACTTGCATGCAGTCGCCAGCCAAAATATATTCTTTGGTTTTGAGGACGGCATTTTCAAAATCTGCCGCCTTGAACTTGCGGATCAATTCTGTTTTAGTACTTGGCAATGAGGCTGGCATGCTCACAGGCTTGCTTAAGCAAGCAAGCAATTCTTTTAATCGAGCCTGGCCCTGCTCAAAGCTATCTGTCACGCTGGGGTCTGCATAGACAATTAAATAAATGCGACCTGCAACGTTATCAACCACCGCTAACTCTTCGGTGAGCATCAATTGAATGTCGGGTACGCCCAACTCATCTGGCAGATGATGTTTTGCTAAACGCGATTCAATGTAACGAACTGTGTCATAGCCAAAGTAGCCTGCAAGACCCCCACAGAAGCGTGGAAGGCCGGGCTGGACTGCAACTTTAAAGCGCTTGAAATAAGCATCTACAAAATCCAATGGGTTGTCATGATTACTTTCAACTACTTTGTCGTTGAAGAGTACTTCAGTGAGTGGCGCATCAGGCGTACCCACTGTTCTCAAAACAGTTTTTGCAGGTAGACCAATAAATGAAAAGCGGCCGAAGCGCTCACCACCTAAGACAGATTCAAGTAGGTAGGTATTCTTTTGTCCAAAGGCTTGAGTGAGCTTGACGTATAGCGAGAGCGGCGTCTCTAAGTCTGCCAACACTTCTTTTACTAATGGAATGCGATTAAAACCCTGTTTTGCGAGGGCAAGAAATTCTTCGTGCTGCATTACGCTTTTCCTGACGTCGCTAGTTCTAGGCGCATGGCTTTAATCACATCGGCATAATTTTCTTTGCCAAAGATTGCGGAGCCTGCAACAAAAGTATCTGCGCCAGCTTTGGCTACCTCTGCAATGTTATCGACTTTAATTCCGCCATCTACTTCAAGACGAATATGGCGACCAGTTTCTTGTTGATGGCGATCTAGACGCGCACGTACTTGAGCTATCTTATCTAGCGTGCTCGGAATGAATGATTGACCACCAAACCCCGGATTTACTGACATCAATAAAACCAGATCAAGCAACTCAAGAGTGTGATCTAAGTGATGTAGCGGTGTGGCGGGATTTAAAACTAAACCAGCCTGACAACCTTGATCGCGAATCAAATTAATTGTGCGGTTCACATGAGGGCTTGCCTCTGGATGAAAGCTAATCAGGTTTGCACCTGCTTTTGCAAAATCTGGAATGAGGCGATCTACTGGTTCCACCATGAGGTGCACATCAATCATCGCTGGTTTGCCATCTTTTGTTGCATGTGGACGAATCGCCTCACAAACTAGGGGGCCAATAGTCAGGTTCGGAACGTAGTGGTTGTCCATCACATCAAAGTGAATCCAGTCTGCACCCGCCAAGAGAACATCTTGAACTTCCTTGCCCAGGCAGGCAAAGTCGGCCGACAAAATGGAGGGGGCAATGACAAACTGGCTATTTGAGGGTAATTTCTGGCTGTCCATCCCTAGATTCTAGCTTGCAGTTGGGCTTAGGATGGAGCAGAATTCGAGCATGAATCCTCATGAAATCAGCATTACGGTCAAAACTCAGTATTTGGCCGACCAGTCTGACCCCGATAATCGTCAGTTCGCCTTTGCCTATACGGTCGCCATTAAAAATACCGGTACGGCCAGCATCCAGCTAATCGCCCGCCATTGGTTTATTACCGACGGGGAGAATGATGTCCAGGAAGTCCGTGGCTTGGGAGTGGTGGGCCAACAACCGCTTCTGCGGGCAGGGGAGCAGTTTGAGTACACCAGCTGGGCCACTTTACCGACGCCGGCGGGAACAATGCGTGGGGAGTATTTCTGTGTCACTGAAGAAGCTCAGTTTTTCCAGGCCCCAATCCCTGAATTTGCCTTGGTGATGCCCAGAACCTTGCACTAGGCTCTCAAAAACACTATTTTTTGCCCTTACCAGTCCACAGGACAATAAACAGCAGGAGGGCTAAGGCTAGGCCACCCTCCAATGCAAACAAGATCATGGGGTATTCATCGAGTAAATTGGCAATCATGATTTCTATATCCAAATTGATAAGTCGCAAAAATACTTCGCGAGTCTTTGCCTGCAGTGTATTCGCTGTCAGCATTGCTAGCTTGTTAGCCGCTTGCTCTACGCCTTCTACTCGAGGACCTGCTTATCGGCCCAGTGGCGCCGCACCAACTAGCTATAACTCCTCAATTGCCAGCTTCAGATCCGTTTCTTGGCAAGACTTACCTGGATGGCAAGAGGATGATCTAAGCCAAGCTTGGCCAGCTTGGCTCAAAAGTTGTGATGCCTTACGTAAACGTAATAGTGAAATGAATTGGCGTCAGGTTTGCTCCCAGGCCTCAACGATTTCAGGTCGTGATGGACGTGCGATACGTCAATATTTTGAGGAAAACTTTCAGGTATATGAGGTGCGCAACAGCTCTACAGGCAAAGAATCTGGGCTAATCACTGGTTATTACGAGCCCGTCATGAATGGCTCCCAGACCCGTACAGCCACTTACTCTGTTCCCTTGTATGGCCTGCCAAATGCCTGGAAAGCCTCAAAACCA
>JBJOEU010000040.1:0-7835 GCA_046049115.1 Pseudomonadota bacterium | reverse complement strand
AAGCGAGCGGGATCTAAGTCTTGTTTGTTGTCAGCAAGACACCAGTCATTTGCAGTAACTGCTAAATCAAATAACCACTTATCTGTTCCAGCGAAATAAAAGTCGAAGAAGCCGCCCAGCTGATCTTGAGAGTCATCGCTTGCGCCTTGAGGGTCAAATAGCACGTTATCTCTAAAGAGGTCGCAATGGCTTGCCCCCTGAGGAAGTAATGCGTAGGCCTCAGAGGCAAAGAATTGCTCTTGAGTTGCAAGTTCGCTAGTCAGCAATTCTTTTTGTGCATCATTTAAGTGTGACAACACTTGTGGAACTGTTTTTTGCCACCAAGCAAGACTGCGAAGATTGTCTTGGGTTTGCTTAAAGTCGCTACTAGCCAAATGCATTTTGGCTAAATACTCGCCAACCAGAGCGCAATGCTTAGCCTCAGGTGCAAGTCTAGACAGGCCAGGAAGCTTGCTCACAATTGCCGCTGGCTTACCTTTGAGGGTAAATAAAATTTGCCCCTGCTTATTTTCAAGCGGCTTGGGTACTGGAATACTTTTATTGGCCAAGTGGCGCATCAGCTCTAAATAGTACGGAAGTTGCCCTGCAGATAGTCTTTCGAAAATAGTCAGAACATATTCTTGTTTCTTGCCATCTTTCTCGGTATCGAGAAAGAAATTAGAGTTCTCAATACCACCATGAATTCCGCGAATATCGATGGCCCGCCCAATATCAAAGTCGCTTGAGATCCAAGCGGAGATATCGCAAAGTTCAATGGGAGTGAAGACGGCCATGAGTAAAGATTAAAAAGGAATGCTGATGCTGGGTACGCTGATCAGGTCAGTTTCTTTTGGTACGCCAGGCATCACTGTTGCCGGAGGTGCCATTTCGTAGGTGGTGTAGCGCGTCTTCACGTCCACCTGAGTGGGTGCATTGGTATCTTTGTACTCGGTAATTTCAGTACCAGTAGCTTCTTTGTGTTGAAAGCTCGGTTTACGACCCTCGGGCGCGCTAGTTGCTTGAGACGCGCTCACTGCAGGTGCCAAAGGCTGATTATTAATGCGCTGCAACTCTGAGGGGCTCAAGGCTTGAGAATTATTTTGGGCGTGTGCCAAATTCAGGCCAAAAGAGGCAAAAGCCACTAAAAAGCTTGTTAGAACAAGGGTTTGGCTCAAAGAAGAGTGGAGTAAGTTAGTTAGAGCATGCATCATTTTTCACCTTTTTAGGCCTCTTTTCAGGAGGATCTGAACCTGATCTGTAGGCAGTTAGCAACTAGATTGTACGATTGCGGTATGACTAAACATAGACTCTTGTTGGTAGACGGCTCTAGCTACCTCTACCGCGCCTTTCATGCCATGCCAGACCTCAGAAATGGGGCGGGTGACCCAACGGGGGCCATCTACGGGATGGTGAACATGATGCGCCGAGCTCGCTCAGAACTCAAGGCTGACCACATTGCCTGTGTTTTTGATGCCAAAGGCAAGACTTTCCGGGATGAAATGTATCCCGAGTACAAAGCGCATCGCTCCCCCATGCCTGAGGATTTGGTGAAGCAGATTGAGCCAATTCATGCCATGGTGAAAGCTTTGGGTTGGCCAGTATTAATGGTTTCTGGTGTTGAGGCCGATGATGTGATCGCTACTTTAGCTAGCCAAGCAACTCAAGCTGGCTGGGAGACCATTATTTCTACTGGCGATAAAGATTTAGCCCAGTTAGTTAATGCTTCCGTCACCTTAATTAATACGATGACCAATGAGAAGTTGGATATCAATGGCGTGATTGAAAAATTCGGTGTACCTCCAGAGCGCATCGTAGATTACCTTTCCATCATTGGCGATACAGTCGATAACGTGCCAGGCGTTCCAAAGGCTGGTCCTAAAACGGCAAATAAATGGTTAGCTGAGTTTGGTGATTTGGACAACCTGATGGCAAATGCCGATCAGGTGAAAGGTGTTGTTGGTGAGAACTTGCGAAATAGTTTGGAGTGGCTGCCACAAGCACGTCAGCTCATTACCGTCAAAACCGATTGCGATTTATCGCCACATCTACCGGGTTTAGATGATCTCCATGCGAAACCAGAAGATGCGCTGCTCTTGCGTGAGTTGTTTGAGCGCTATGCATTTAAGACTTGGTTACGTGATGTTGAGAAGCAGTTGGGTGGCGCGGCTCCTGAGACCGGTGGGGGGTTTGATTTGGCTGGTAGCCCCATCAAAAATGCTGCTGAAGAAAATGTAAAAGGCACGACCAAAAAATTTGGCCCCACTGCCACAGAAGCGACCACTGCCTTATCGCAAGAAACCACGGATATACAAGGTGCGATTGCAAAGCACTATGAGTGTGTAGTAGATGAAGTGACACTAGATCGTTGGATTAAAAAAATTGAAGGCGCTGATCTCACGGCGGTTGATACTGAGACCACTAGCTTAGATGCGCTGGCTGCTGAGCTTGTCGGTATCTCGCTTTGCGTCACTCCTGGAGAAGCTTGCTACATACCGGTAGCGCATCGCAATGGAGAGACTCAGCTTAGCCGCGAACTGGTTCTGGCGCGCATGAAGCCTTGGCTAGAAAGCGCGACTAATCTCAAGGTGGGGCAAAACCTGAAGTACGACAGCCACATCTTTGCGAACTATGGCATAGCTTTGCAAGGCATTACTTTTGACACTATGTTGGAATCGTATGTGCTCGAATCGCATATGCCGCACAACATGGATAACTTGGCTGAGCGACATCTCGGCATGAAGACTATTAAGTATGAAGCGGTTTGCGGTAAAGGCGTTCATCAGATTGGTTTTGATCAAGTCGATCTGAAGATCGCTACCGACTACGCGGCAGAAGATGCTGACATTACCTTGCGATTGCATCAAGTGTTGTGGCCGCAAATTCAGGGGAGCCCTGGTCTCTTATACATCTATGAAAACGTTGAGATGCCAGCAATGCGAGTCCTTGGAATTATGGAGCGCAATGGTATTCGGATTGACTCTGCCTTGCTGTCTCAGCAAGGTCAAGAAGTTGGCAAACGTCTGTTAGCTTTAGAGGGTGAGATTCATCAGTTGGCTGGGCAACCTTTCAATATTCAGTCGCCCAAGCAGATCGCAGAGATTTTATTTGGGCAGTTAGAGCTCCCGGTAATTAAAAAGACGCCATCGGGTGCGCCATCAACTGACGAGGAAGTGTTGCAGAAGTTGGCAGAAGACTATCCCCTGCCTGCGCGTATTTTAGATTACCGCAGTCTTGCTAAATTGATGTCGACCTATATCGAGAAACTCCCGCGTATGGCGGATCCTAAAACAGGGCGAGTGCATACGAGTTTTTCTCAGGCAACTGCAGTAACAGGACGTTTGGCTTCAAGCGATCCGAACTTACAAAACATTCCCGTGCGCACGGAAGAAGGTCGTCGAATTCGGGAGGCGTTTATTCCGGCTGAGGGTTGTAAGTTACTTTCTGCCGACTATTCACAAATTGAATTACGTATCATGGCGCACATTGCCGAGGATGAAAACCTATTGGCCGCATTCGCTGCTGGTAAGGATGTGCACCAAGCAACTGCCGCTGAGATTTTTGGCGTGCCATTAGAAAGCGTTAATTCAGAACAGCGTCGTTATGCCAAGGTAATTAACTTTGGCTTAATTTATGGTATGAGTGCCTTTGGCCTAGCTGGTAATCTAGGTATTGAGCGCTCAGCAGCCCAAAACTACATTGCCAAGTACTTTGATCGTTATCCGGGTGTTGCTCAATACATGGAGCGCACTCGCTTGGAGGCCAGGGAGAATGGCTATGTCGAGACGGTCTTTGGCAGACGTCTATGGCTCCCAGAAATTAAGAGTAGTGGTCCTCGCCGACAGGGTGCAGAGCGGGCCGCAATTAATGCGCCAATGCAGGGAACGGCAGCCGACCTGATCAAATTAGCTATGATTGCGGTCGAAAACTGGCTAGAAAAAGAGCAGCTGAAGACCCGTATGCTCCTCCAGGTCCACGATGAGCTGGTATTTGACGTGCCGCTGGATGAGTTGGCGCTTTTGCAAGCAAAACTACCTGATTTGATGTGTAAGGTAGCCGAGCTGAAGGTTCCGCTGGTAGTGGGTATTGGGATTGGCGATAATTGGGAAGAAGCACACTAAATCGGGAGACTAAAAGATGACAACTAAAAAAGTTCAGGATTCAACAAAGGTGTCTAGCGATAGAAGAGGTTTTATGAAGGCCTCTGCTATTACCGCAACAACTATGGGTATCGGTTTTGTGGCTGCTTCAGAGCCAGTCATGGCTGCAGCGATCGAAACGGATTTCACTGGCATTAAAGCGGGCGAGCAAATGATTCCAGTGGGAAGTTTTCAGATGCCTGCTTACGTTTCACGTCCAGAAAAATCCAAAGGTAATTTGCCGATTGTGATTATTGCTAGCGAAATCTTTGGTGTACATGAATACATTGCAGACGTCACTAGACGCTTTGCTAAATTAGGTTACCTGGCAATTGCCCCAGAATTCTTTATCCGAGCTGGTGATCCGAATACCTTCGGTACTGTTGCCGAGATTCAAAAAAATATCGTTGCCCCAACTGGGGATACTCAAGTTCTCAATGACTTACAAGCAGCCTTAGTATGGGCTGGTAAGAATGGTGGCAACTTGAAAAAAGTTGGCGTAACTGGATTTTGCTGGGGCGGTCGCATAACTTGGCTATCAGCCACACTACCTCAGGTTAAGGCTGGTGTAGCTTGGTATGGCCGTGTCATTGGTGAGAAAACAGAAGGCAACCCGCGCCACCCAGTAGATATTGCTGCTGATCTCAAGGCGCCGGTGCTTGGCTTATACGGCGGTGCAGATACTGGTATCTCGCTAGAGAGTGTTGAGCAAATGCGTGAAGCGCTTGCAAAAGCGGCCCCTAAAAATCCAGCGGCTAAAGCCTCTCGTTTTGAAATCTATCCCGATGCGCCACATGCATTCCATGCAGACTACCGCGCCACCTATCGCGAAGGTCCTGCAAAAGATGGCTGGGAGAAGTGTATTGCCTGGTTTAAACAAAACGGGGTCGCCTAATCTCCATGTCAGTACTGCAAAGCATCTTGTTAGTAACAGCGTTGGCGGGAACTGCTAGTGTTCTCGTTGCCGCAAGTTTTTCTTTATCCCTGCTATCAAAGATGGTTCATAGCATGGTGAGTGTGTCAGTTGGTATTTTGCTGGCCACCGCCTTGCTTCATTCACTGCCCGAAGCCTTTACGATGCCAGGCGTGAACCCTCAGCTCTTATTTGCCACCTTGCTTGCAGGTCTCTTAGGCTTTTTCTTGCTCGAGAAAATTTCTTTATTACGTCATAGCCATCATCACGAAGGCGATGGCCATGATCATCACCATGGTCATGATGCAGAAGTCGCGGGTCGAAGTGGTTGGATGATTTTGGTCGGCGATGGCATACATAATTTTGTTGATGGTGTTTTGATCGCCGCTGCATTTATGGCTGATTACCAGGTGGGCATCTTTACTGCGATTGCCATCATTGCTCATGAGATTCCGCAAGAGATCGGTGATTTCATCGTATTGCTCAATGCTGGATTTACTCGTACTCGTGCTTTGATGTACAACTTGATTTGCGGCTTAGCTGCGGTACTAGGTGGCGTATTGGCTTACTTCTTTTTAGAGAGGGCGCATGCGGCAATGCCTTATTTATTGGTCATTGCCTCAAGTAGTTTTATTTATATTGCGGTGAGCGATCTGATTCCACAGATGCACCGGCGCCCACATTGGGCCGAGTCCTTACGTCAAACGATTTTGATTGCTTGTGGCGTTGGCCTGGTCATTCTGCTTTCACTCTTGCATTAAAGAGCTACTGGTCGGCTTGGGTCGGCACACCATTCGCTCCAGCTACCTGCGTATACACGCGAGCCCTTGAGGCCAGCGATTTCCATCGCCAGAAGGTTATGGCAGGCTGTCACTCCAGAGCCGCATTGATGAATGACTTCAGAAGCTTTGGTTGAGCCTAAAAGATTTACAAAGTCTTTGAAGAGTTGCTCTGGGGCCTTAAAACTTTTTTTAGAAATATTTTCTCTAAAGCAGTAATTAATTGCATTGGGGATATGTCCGCCAACAGGATCTAAGGTTTCATTTTGACCATGGAAGCGATCACTCGCACGAGCATCAATAACGACATTCGTTTTAGCCTTGAGGTTGTGAACTACCTCTTCTACTGTCACTAAGCCAACATAAGGCATTGTAGGCACTGGCGTTGTCGTTGGCTTCGCTTCACGTGGCAATGTGCCGATGGGGCCATTCCAAGCATCTAGGCCGCCATCTAAGACTTGTACATTAGCATGGCCAGTAGCTTTGAGCATCCACCAGAGGCGACTGGCATAGACAGAGCCCTGATTGTCATAAGCAACTACTAAGGTGTTGGAGTCAATGCCTAAGCGAGATTTGGTTTGTGCCCAAGCCTGCGGGCTGGGTAGCGGATGACGACCATTCTTGCCTGTTTTTTCACCAGATAAATCGTCATCTAGATCGACATAGAGTGCGCCTGGAATATGACCTTCTAGGTAAGACTTGCGACCGGCTAGTGGATCGACTAAATCAAAGCGGCAATCACAGAGCAATACATTCTCGCCACTATTAATGATTTCTTCTAACTGGTTTGCAGTAATGAGAGGTGTCACGATGGGTTCCTATTCAGGGCGAGATTGGTGTTACTGAATTATGCGCCTTGATAGTTCATGGCGCGACGATACCATTCATGGAAATGTTGCATGCCGTCTTCCATAGGGCTTTGGTATGGACCCACTTCATTTTGGCCGCGGGCTAGCAGAGCGGCGCGACCAGCATCCATGCGCTCCGCAATTTCATCATCCTCAATGCAGGTTTCCATATAGGCTGCACGCTCTGCTTCGACGAATTCGCGTTCAAAGAGAGCGATTTCTTCAGGGTAATAAAACTCGACTACATTACGTGTTTTATTGGGGCCCATTGGATGCAAGGTGGAAACACATAAAACGCCTGGGTACCACTCGACCATGACATTGGGGTAGTAGGTAAGCCAGATGGCACCATGGCGCGGGGTCTTGCCTTCATGATGGCGCAACACTGCTTCATGCCACTTTTGATAGACGGGTGAACCTGGCTTTTCCAAGTTTTTGTGAATGCCGACCGTCTGCACGCTGTGCCAGTCACCGAATTCCCAGCGCAAGTCTTCACAAGAGACAAACTTACCTAAGCCCGGATGAAAAGGGACTACGTGATAGTCCTCAAGGTAGACCTCAATAAAAGTCTTCCAGTTGTAATTGCATTCATGGACCTCAACATGATCCAGTACATAACCTTCAAAATTGAGATCATCGGCTACGCCAAGCTTGGCAAGATCGGTGCGTACATCACGCGGGCCTTCAAATAGGAGTCCTTGCCAATTCTGCAAAGGTGATTTACCGAGATTGAGGCAGGGCTTATCTTCAAAATGAGGTGCACCCATGAGTTGACCGTTTAAATCATAGGTCCAGCGGTGCAAGGGGCAAACAATATTGTCTGCCTTGCCTTTGCCATTGAGCATCAGTGCTTGGCGATGGCGACAGACATTAGATAGGAGTTCAACACCTGCTTGATTTCGAACCAATAAGCGGCCCTCATTCTCGGATGTCAAAGTTTGGTAGGAACCTATCTCGGGAACCATGAGTTCGTGACCAACATAGCCTGGGCCCTGCTTAAAAAGCAGTTCAATTTCACGCTGATAGAGATCAACGTCAAAATAGGCCGAGACCGGCAGTTGTAAGTTGGACGGCGCAAGCTGCTGCGCGGTAGCCAGATTAGTCATTCTCCCCACCCCCGAAAACGTCAGCCGAAGCTAAGCGGAATAACCAATCCAACCATCGACGGATCGATATTGGA
>JBJOEU010000039.1:0-7896 GCA_046049115.1 Pseudomonadota bacterium | reverse complement strand
CGGTGAGATCATATGCACGCTCACGCCCTGCGGCAGTAAGTCGTAATACAGGGTTTCGCAGAAATTAATAATCCCCGCTTTACTTGGCCCATACGCTAAAGCTTTAGGTAGTCCGCTATATCCCGCTACGCTACCAACGATAGCAATATGACCAGCATGTGCTTTGAGCATATTCGGCATGACAATACTGACTGCCCGCATCGGGCCGAGCAGATTGGCATCAATTGTTTTCTGTGCAATATCAAATTCAAAATTATCAGCACGTAAGGGTGTATAAACGCCCGAGACAAACAACAGAAGATCTAAGCCACCCCAGGTTTCTAGGATGCTTTGGTAGGCAGAGTCGAGTTGCTCTTGGCGGGTGACATCTAGTGGGAGCACTAAAGCCTGTCCCGACACTGCAGATTTTGCGAGTGTATCCAGTCTCTCGGCACGACGGCTAGAGAGTGCGACTTTTGCGCCCGCCTTAATAAAAGCTTTTGTGCAGGCCTCGCCGATGCCACTGGAAGCCCCAATGATCCAAATTCGTTGATTTACAAAAGAATCTATTCCTTTTTGTTTCATGGGCGTAGTGCATTACTTGAGTGAATAACATCTTTATGTTTGAGGGTGTATTGCACTACATCAATATTCTTTTCAGAAAACCCAGCGGCGCAATACATGAGATAAAAATTCCAGAGCCGAATAAATGCCTCATCGAAACCGAGGTGATAAATTTCCTCAATCTTCTGATTAAAGCTATCGCGCCAGAGACAGAGGGTTTTGGCATAGTCAGCACCAAAAGCAAACTCTGCCTCAAGCTCTAAACCTGCGCTAGCTGCGGCAGCCTTAAATTTAGCGGGAGAGGGAAGCATGCCACCTGGAAAAACGTATTGTTGAATAAAGTCAGTACTTTGACGATAGCGATCAAACAAATCATCTGCGATCACGATAGTTTGGATGCAAGCCCGACCACCCGCTTTAAGACGCTTTGCAACTGTTTGAAAATATTCAGTCCAATGGTTTTCACCAACCGCTTCAAACATTTCAACAGAGGCTATGCCATCAAACTGTTCTTTACAGTCCCGATAGTCTTGCAGGCGAACCTCAAATTGCTTTGCATTACTTACTTCTGTAGAAATCTTTTGAAGTCTAGAGTCTGCAAACGCTTTTTGTTCCGTCGACAATGTCAGACCGGTGACTTGGTTGCCATTGCGTAAGGCCTCCTCCATGAAGCCGCCCCAACCGCAACCTATTTCTAAGATTTGATCGCCTTCTTTAGCGCGGATGGAGTCTAAGATGCGTTTGATTTTTGCACGCTGGGCATCCATGAGAGATTGCTCATTACCCTCAGAGAACCATGCACTCGAGTAGCTCATCGTGGGGTCTAGCCAGAGCGTGTAAAAGGCATTGCCTAGGTCATAGTGCGCATGAATATTTTTACGGCTACCGGATTTAGAGTTGTCTCTAAACCAATGTCTCAGGCGATAGGCTATAGATCCAAACCAACTGCCATAAATTGCTTTTTCCAGGATAGTACGATTTCGAATAGCTAGCTCGAGAACTACTTTGAGATCAGGTGTATTCCATTCACCTCGGATATAGCTTTCGGCAAAGCCGATATCACCATGAGATAAAACTTGCTTAAATACAGACCAGTCTAAAACTTGAATTTCTGCACGTAGTTGGTCTGAGCTGTCGCCAAACTCCCTTACTTCATTATTTGGCAGGGTGAGTACGAGATGCCCGCTACGCAATTGATCCAAAAGACCCAATAGGGCTACTGTGCTTGCATTACCTTGCTGCAGTTTAGATTTGCGCTTTTCAGGGCGAGAGA
Organism: Pseudomonadota bacterium; assembly: GCA_046049115.1. GTDB lineage: Bacteria > Pseudomonadota > Gammaproteobacteria > Burkholderiales > Burkholderiaceae > Polynucleobacter. Next base: position 6,080 of record JBJOEU010000039.1, on the reverse strand, counting down.
AAGTGAGGCGAGATAGCAGTGTTTGACCGGGGCGATTCATCGAGTAACTTCAAGTTCTGGTGGTTTAGGTTTTGAGTGAAAGGGTACACCTTTTAGCCATAATTTCAATGCCTGCCAGTGAATTCGGCCAATGACGCCCAAACTCATGAGGGGGTAGCACAGAAAGGCAAGATAAAGGGCATTTTTGGTCAATGGTTGAGTAAGGCCGCTGATGCTGGTGTTGATTAATGGGGCGCCATCCTCGTGCAACTCGATCCGACAAACAATATTCCGCTTTGAATTGCTATCTTGGGGAAATAAAAAGCGGAAGTGGTACTCCCCTCGGACATCACAAAAGGGCGAGACATGAAATACTTTGTTGCTAACCAGCGTCTCTCCGGACTGTATGGCTTTGCCGGAGTCATGTTGAAGTAGATAGCAGTGTCGTTCGCCAAAGGTGTTGTTTACTTCAGCGAGTACCGCTTGAACTTGACCATTGGCTCGGGTACAGACCCAAAAACTGACCGGATTAAAGACATAGCCAAGAACTCGCGGAAAAGTGTGAAGCCAAATCTCGCCATCATCATGATGAACATGATTTTCTTTAAGGATCGACTCGATCCAGGATAGGCTGTTCTCACCACCTAATCCATGGTCTTGGTCGAAAAAGGAAAAAAGTCCGAATTGTTTATCTTTGAGCCCATGTTGACTGAGTAATGTTGGATCATCCCTGCGTGCACGCATTGGAATAGATAAAGTAAATACACCGTAGCCAAACGCATTGATAGCAGGACGAAAGCGGCGATGCTTTACTGCTCCAAAATTAATCGTTGGCAAATTCATTTACTGAGAATCTTTAATGGAGCTAGATTTAACGCGATGAGAAATGCTTTCCATGAGATCCATTGCCACCAATTCTCCAGAGCGCAAACCATCTTCATGAAAACCAAAGCCAGTCCATGCTCCGCAATACCAGATTGAAGCATTACCCTGAATTAAAGGTAGCTCCTTTTGCGCCTTCACAGCGCGCATGTCAAAGACAGGATGTGAGTAATGGATTTCTTCATGCACTAATTTTGGATTGGGGTCCGTCAGTGGGTTAAGACTCACAATAATTTGCGTACCCTCGAATGCTTTTGGAAGGGGTTGTAGGCGGTTGATTAAATAATTCACACTCACGTGTTGTTGAGCAGTTGGTGTTGCACCAGATTTTGCGGTGTAGTTCCAAGCTGCCCAGCAACGTTCAGTGGCGGGTAAAAAATTAATATCTGTATGCAAAATAGCACGATTCTTCTGGTAAGGAACTGATGCCAAAATATTACGTGCATCTTGCCCGATGCCATGAACCAACTCTAAAGTCTGATCGCTATGACATGCCATGACCACTTCATCAAACTGGTGTAACCCAGAGGGTGTAATCACTTCAACTGGAGAGTCTTCCGTTTTTCTCGCATTAACTCGAGAGACAGATTCACGTACAAATTGGACTTGATGTTTCTTTAGAGCCGCAACTAAAAGCTTTACGTATTCTCGAGAGCCGCCTTGAACGGTAAGCCATTGCGGGCGATTTTGGATTTGTAAGAGACCATGGTTATGACAGAATCGGACCATAGTCTGAATTGGAAACTCTAGCATCTGTTCAACAGAGCATGACCAAATAGCGCCAATCATTGGCAGGAAATAATTTTCTCTAAAGCTGGTACTAAAGCGATTGCGATCTAAAAAATCTTTAATGCGCTCATCGGGTTCTGAATATTCAAGTTTGGCAGTGATTTGTTCTTCTGCCAGTCGGGTGGCGAGACGATTGAAGCGCAAGATGTCGTAAGCCATTCTCCAGAATGAGAGCGAGAACAAGTTGGATCTTTGACCAAAGAAAGAGTTGAGATCGTTACCAGCCCATTCGATTTTTTTGCTACGCCCTGTTTTTTCTCCCGCATCAATGGATACTGAAAAAGACATTTCTGATGGCGCAATCGGAACGGCAATTTCTTCAAATAGGCGAACTAAGCGTGGATAGGTTTTGCGGTTAAAGACCAAGAATCCAGTGTCGACTCCATGGGTCAATTGACCGTCAGGAGTTTCTAATGTGAGATCTACAGTATTACTATGGCCACCAATATGATTGCCACCTTCGAACAAAGTGATCTCTAAATTTGGGTGTTGCCTTAATGCGTATGCACATCCTAAGCCAGATATACCGGCGCCAATGATGGCCACTTTTTTCTTACCCACTAAATTTTTTCTCCAAGAAGTTTCTCTATTTCACCGGTAATACTGGTGCTTGATGGTTTTGTCATACTGCCAAACGAATCGATTACATTACCGTTCCGATCAATGAGGTACTTATAAAAATTCCACTTCGGTGTTGTCCCAGTTTTAGCAATAAGCATCTTAAATAGCGGGTTTGGATTACTTCCACTAACTGAGCTTTTGGCGAACATAGGAAATTTCACATCATAGGTATTTTTACAGAAGTCAGCGATGTCTTTATTGCTACCCGGTTCTTGTTGGCCAAAATCGTTTGATGGAAAGCCTAATACAACTAAGCCACGGTCTTTATATTTGGCATATAACTTCTCAAGACCCTCGTATTGGCTCGTAAAGCCACAAAAACTAGCGGTGTTAACAACGAGAATGACTTTGCCTTGGTATTGGCAAAGTCTTTGGGGTGCCTCATCCTGTAATCTTGGAAAAGTGTGGGATAAGAGGGGGCTACAGCTGGCGCTTGGAGCCGCCTGTGCAAACGGCATTGCTGTCAGCAAGAAAAATAGTGCCAGTAAGTACCGCGGCATATAGTGAATCATCTTGAGCCTTTGGGTGGGACGGGGATGCCCAAGTCTAAGACATTCTGGCAAATATCGTTGAATTTAGCCCAATGCCATTAATATGGCGCTATGAGCTCTTTACCCCCACCTTCTTTCGAGTCTAAGGTCTGCGTTCCGACGGAGCTAGAGGCTCGTATCGCAGCGCTTCCCAGGCCCTTGGTATTTACGAATGGCGTCTTCGATATCCTGCATCGAGGACATGCTAGCTACTTAGCTCAAGCTAGGGCTATGGGCGCTAGCCTGGTAGTGGGCGTGAACTCAGATGCCTCAGTCAAGATGCTGGGTAAGGGTGATGACAGGCCAATTAATACTGAGGCTGATCGCCAGGCTTTATTGGCAGCGCTTGAGAGTGTCGATTTGGCGGTCTTATTTACGGAGCAGACCCCGGTGAGTCTTATTGCCAAGATTCACCCCGATATTTACGTCAAAGGCGGGGATTATGAAATCGACTCCCTGGAGGAGACCCGCCTCGTGAAAACTTGGGGTGGTGTAGCGGTGGCCATCCCATTTCTATACGAGCGCTCTACAACAACCCTATTGGGCAAGATCCGCACCAGTTGACTTGCTTGGGTTCTTACAGGTTTTGCAAGAGCCAGGCCCAAAGTCCACGAAGCACTAAACCTTCAATAGGCTCTACTGGCATTACTGCTAGCTCTGGAAACTGTTTAATTTCATTCGCCAAAATTTTGGCATTACCCCCATCAAGCCAAATTCGCTCAACTGGATGATTCATCGTTTTAGCTAAGTAGGATGCGCGCAGGATGGCCCCTATTTGCGCCGCATCACAACCGCCTGTAATCGCCTCATCAGTATTGCTACCAAAGCTCGCTTGAGCTTCAGGCTTGTTGGTGCGAACTGCTAGTGGAAGTTGGGCTGTGTTTTGTTGCAGGCTTTCTTGCATCAAGCTTAAGCCTGGCAAGATCCAGCCACCATAATGGACGCCATTGCCACCCAGCAAGTCAATGGTAGTGGCCGTCCCGGCATTGATCACCAGCGTATTGGTGCTAGAGAGGGCTCTTGCACCAATCAGTGCGGCCCATCGATCTGCGCCCAATTTACTAGGGTCCTGATAGAGTGTTCGTAAGCCTTCGTAAGAACTGCTACCTGTGAATTGCTGCCACTCAAGATCTTGCCATTGTGGAAAGAGGCTGCGCAGATTTTTAATAGCAGCATCACCTGCTACGCAGCAAAAGGCAATAGCATCTGGCTTGGGCAAGGTTTTGGAAATATAGTCAGATAGTTCAGCGCGTAGCTCGGGTGACTGGAAAGATTTGGTGCTAATCGACCCCGAGTATGCCCACAGTTTTTTATTGCGGTCTGCAATGTTTTGTGTGGACTCGACTGCGGCCCACTTGAGCCGAGTGTTGCCAAGATCAAATACCAAATACAGACTCATGATTGAACTCGCAAAGAAACATCACCTGCATGAATGACGATGGATTGGTCATTTTGATGAAGAATAAGGGCGCCGGAGTGATCCACTCCGGAAGAGACTCCAATGATAGGTTCTTTGCCGGCACCGGATATGCAAACAGACTGGCCGTTAAAGGCATCCCAGTGTGACCAAGAATCTCTAAAGTAGCTAAACCCATGCTGTTCAAATTGGATTAAATGTCTTTCAAATGACTCAATCAGCTTTAGCCAAATGAACTCCGCATCTGGAATCGGTTCGTGATGAGGCATCAGTTGATCCAGGGCCGTAGCAGCAAAAGAAGTTTTGTTTTCTAAGTTCTGCGTAATTAACTCTGCATTACGTAAGTTCAGGCCTAGCCCGATCACCATCCAAGTGCGCGAGCTTGGGCTGCTCTGTCCGCCTTCAATGAGGATTCCACCAAGCTTGGCATTGTTCAGCAATAAATCATTAGGCCACTTCAGTCTGAGGCCTTGCTGATGGAGAGTGGTTTCATTGATCCCTAGGGCCCCAGCAATACCAGCAACGACTGCTAGTCCAATTACTAGACTAAGACCGCTGAGCTCATGAGGGCGCTTATCGAATGGGTGGGCTAAGGAAAAGCACAGGGTATCTCCAGGGTTAGCAAGCCAAGCTCTTCCAGCCCTGCCTTTGCCAGAGGTCTGATCGTGGGCGATACGTGCAACGGGATCAATTAATTCACCGGCACGCCAACGAGCCAATAAATCATCATTGGTTGACTTGGTGGTGGCAACGCGTTCAAGAATGCAATTCGGACTCATTTTTCTATTGTAGAAAGATCTAGGCTAGCTGACCTAGAATATGGGAATGCATCACGAAGATCAGCGTCCTCGCAAGTTTGTTTGGCCTCTCCAGGCTATGCCTTTAGCCAGAGCCACTAGCTTGAGCTATGCGCTTTTAATCGTTTATGTCAGCCTGAACCCCTTTGATTTCAATCTTTCCAATGGAATTGCCCCATGGGCATGGCTAGATGCCCCCTTACCCCGCTTTATTACGCTCTTTGATGTGTCGGTCAATGTATTGGCTTATATTCCCTTGGGGTTTTTGCTAGTCTTTGCCTGCTACCCGCGTTGGCGCAACTTTGTTGCCTTAAGCGTTGCTTTAAGTTTTAGTGCGGCATTGGCTTTTAGTGTGGAATCGCTACAAACATGGTTGCCCACTCGCATACCGAGTCAAATGGATTGGTGGGCTAATGTGTTGGGCGGTTTGATGGGTGGCTTGTTGGCCATTCCATTGGGTCCCCAGTGGCTCTCTGGGAGTGCAATACGTCGTCGCTTTGACCAGTGGTTTGGTTTGAACTGGGCCGCTTGCGCCTTATTTTTACTTTTTCCCTGGACTCAGATCTACCCCCAAAGCTCTTGGTTAGGCACTGGTGTGTGGGGGCATGCCATTTTCGCCTCCGTCGACTGGGGCACTATGGTGGTCAATCATGTCATCCAGGAGTCCATCATTACAGCGGTCTGTTGGCTTGGTGCAGGACTCTTACTATCTTTGGGCATGCGCCCCAAAGCGCCCCAGTGGAAGATCCTCAATAGTCTGCTTTGCTTTACTGTTGTAGTGAAGATCGCTTTTACTGCACTACAGTTCGGGGCTGAATTTGCCTTGTTATGGCTCACAGCGGGGGCTATTTGGGGGATGGTGCTTGGCAGTCTATTTCTCAGATGGACACTCCAGTTCTCCTTACCCAGCAAAGCTTGGCTTGCCATCGCCTGTTTAGTTACCGCCACCTTGGTAATTAATCTCTTGCCAGATAACCCATATTTCATTCTGACATTACGACATTGGTATCAAGGTCGGCTATTACACTTTAATGAATTAATGCAATGGGTTTCAGTAGTATGGTT
>JBJOEU010000038.1:0-7984 GCA_046049115.1 Pseudomonadota bacterium | reverse complement strand
TGGTTACGGTGTTGGCTTGGACATGACGCGTCGTGACTTACAAGGCGAGGCTAAAAAAATGGGTCGCCCCTGGGATACCGGTAAAGCATTTGATCAATCTGCTCCATGTGCGGCACTGACTCCTGCCACTCAGTTTGGCCATCCTACTAAAGGCACAGTCAAGCTCTTAGTCAATGGTGAAGTGCGCCAAGAGGGTGACTTAAACCAATTGATTTGGAATGTTCCCGACACTATTGCCTATCTTTCTACTTTGTTCACGTTGGAGCCAGGCGATTTGATTATGTCCGGTACCCCTGCAGGCGTGGGTCCTGTGAAAAAAGGTGATGTACTTGAAGGATCAGTTGAAGGTCTCAGCCCTCTAAAAATCAAGATCGTCTAAATAGCTTAAATAGTGAAAAGAAATAAAGGGGTGGAGATGAAAATAAAGACACTGGGAATCGCTTTGGTGATGTGTGTTGGCGGAGTCTTCCTCTCAGCCTGTACATCGGTTGATCAGCCTAAAGCGGAGTCTCCACCACCTAGTCGCTATGCCAATGCAAGTCCTTTAGATTTACGCATCAGTGCTTGGCCTTATCCCTATCCCACTAAAGAATTTAAAACCTCCCTTCAGGGTCAACCTGCCACCATGGTTTATATGGATGTGCCTGCAGTTGGTAAGCAGAAGGGTGTAGTAGTTTTATTTCATGGGAAGAATTTCTCAAGCGATTATTGGGCGCCTACGATCAAAGGTTTGACTACGGCAGGCTATCGAGTCATTGCTCCGGATCAGATTGGCTTTGGCAAATCTTCCAAGCCAGATATTGCATATCACTTTGATGATCTTGCCCAGAACACACAAGCCCTATTGAAATCGCTTGGCGTAACTAAGACCTCAGTGATTGCCAACTCGATGGGCGGTATGGTGGGCATTCGGTTTGCGCGCCTTTATCCCAAAACTGTCCAGAAATTGATCTTGGAAAACCCATTGGGTCTTGAGGACTACAGCAAAGATATTCCGCCACAAACGAATGACAACCTACTCAAGCTAGAAATGGCGCAAACAGAAACCAGTTATCGCCGTTTCTTGCAGTCTTATTTCCCGGTATGGCAGCCGAGCTTTGAGCAGTTTGTAGAGGTCTATGTCAGGATCCAAAAAGGACCTGACTACCCAGCCTTTGCAAAGACCTCCGTATTAACTTATCAGATGATTGCCGAAAAACCAGTAGTGGGTGACTTACCTCAACTAAAGATGCCGGTATTGCTAGTCATTGGCCAGAAAGACAGAACCGTATTTGGCCGTCGCTTTGCTCCACCTGAAGCAGTGAAGTCTTTGGGTAATTTTCCTGAGTTAGGTCGTAAAGCAGCGCAGGCGATTCCGAATGCCAAGTTAGTGCCCTTAGATAATGTCGGACATATTCCCCATATTGAAGTGCCGGATATTTTTGTGCAGACGGTAGTGGATTTCTTAAACTCAAAATCCTAATTTAGGTGGTCAACGATACGCTGACCGATCTTCGCTTCCCTTTTGTGTCATTGGAGGTCGATGCCAGGTGGTTTGGATTTCATAGTCTCATTCTATGCAAAAGACCCTTTGAGACACTTGTTTTTGGGTCTAGATCGACCTGCGATAGAATTCATTTATGTATATGTTTCTACCTTTCCTGACAGCCTTCATCGGCCTTGTCCTTGTGTGGTTTGAGAAACGTCTGGCAGGCTTGTTTGTCCTTGCTATTACCGTCGGCATTTTGATGTTCTGGTTTCGCATTCATGCTAACAATCATCTCAATCTCAATTTCTGAAGTAGATGAGTAAGCACTCTTTCTCTTCTTTGGCGGGTCTTGGTAATCAGCTGGCTTTAGCTGCGATTATTGGCATGTTGTCTTATGCCTTTGTCGACCAACTGTATTTCGGTGAATTGCCTTGCCCACTGTGCCTCATGCAGCGTATGGGTTTTGTGATTATCGGCTTTGCACTCGTATTAAATATTCGTTGTGGAGCACATTCTGCTCATTATGGCTGGGGCATTATCGGTGGCTTAGTAGGCATGATGGTTTCATTACGCCAAGTGCTCTTGCATGTGTTGCCGGGAGATAAAGGATTTGGTGCCACCTTTTTGGAACTGCACTTCTACACTTGGGCTTTCGTAGCTTACCTTGGCCTCATTGCAGGACTGGCAATTTTATTGATGCTGCCTAACCGAGACGTGCGCTCGCGCTCACTGTTAGCAAATACATTAATCATTCTATTTATTGTTTTAGTCTTTGCTAATCTGGCTTCCACTCTATTGGAATGCGGCATTGGCCCTTGTGCTGATGATCCTGTTAAATACGAGGGATGGATCTGGTTGCGCACGCGTTTTGGTTTTTAAGTCGGTGTACATGATGCGTCTTCTAGCTCTGCTAGTTTTCTTGGGCCTGGCTAATTTCGTCCAAGCTCAAACAAGCAAAGCAGATACCGCCTGGCCTAAACAAGCTATTCGGATTGTGGTGACCTTTACGCCTGGTGGTGCGCCTGATATTTTGGCGCGTGTACTGGCTGAGAGTTGGCAGAAAAATTTAGGCATAGCAGTGCTCGTGGAAAATCGACCTGGTTATGGCGGCAATATTGGTGCCGATCTAGTGGCCAAGAGTGAGCCGGATGGCTACACACTTCTTATCGGCACGGTGGGTATACATGCAATCAATGGTGCCCTCTATGACAAGTTATCCTTTCATCCGATCAATGATTTCACACCCATTAGTTTTTTAGCGAGCACTCCCAATGTTTTGGTGGTGAATAAAAAGTTGGGCGTCAACAATCTCCATGAATTGATTGAGCTTGCCAAAGCCAAACCTAATGAGCTCACTTTTGGCTCCTCTGGTGTCGGCACTTCATTGCATATGTCTGGCGAGCTTTTTAAAGAAATGACTGGCGTGCAGATTCGTCACATTCCTTATAAAGGTAGAGCCCAATCCTTGCCCGACCTCCTCAGTGGACGTATTTCTATGCTATTTGATAACCTGTCTTCATCCCTGCCTTTGATTAAGGCAGGTGAAGTCCAGGCTTTAGCAGTAACGACTCTAAAACGCTCACCAGTAGCTCCAGAGATTCCGACTATGGCAGAGCAAGGTTTGCCTGGATTTGAGGCCACATCCTGGTTCTCTCTCATGGCGCCAGCCAATCTCCCTCCAGATCTACAAAAGCGTTTAAATACCTTGACTCGCCAAACCCTCAATCAGACTGAAGTTAAAAACAAGCTTCGCACCAGTGGTTTGGAACCAGCGCCAGGAAGCCCCCAAGATCTCAATAAGCTGATTCAGTCCGAGACTAATAAATGGGGTAGGGTTATTTACAAATCAGGCGCAAAATTAGAGTAGTAGTTGAATACGGCAAAGTAATAAATATCTCGATAAATGCCTAATTCCTGTCAGCCTAGATTTAGGTGAGGCGTTAAAGGTAGTAGGAGGCGACCAATTAAAGGGGTCCACTATGAATACAGCTCAACTGAAATACCCAGTCAGCATCTCTAAAGTGATGTTAGCGCTCCTTACGGTAGCGGGATCACTTGCGTTTGCACCATTACCAGCTAATGCGGGTAATGTCGGTTGGGCGGTCTCAGTTGGGGGCGGCTACGGAGGCTATGGTGGCGGTTGGCGACCAGCAGCTTACGGGCCAGGTTACGGCGGTGGATGGGGTCCAGGTTGGCGTGGCGGATATTACAGCCCTAGCTATGGTTATCCTTATGCTGGTTCTTACTATGCGCCACCCGTAGTTTACGCAGCGCCGCCAGTAGTGAGCTACGCGGCTCCGCAACAGCCTATGGTCTTAGCTTCCCAGCCTCAAGCGCCAATTTGGTATTACTGTGAAGCGAGTGGGCAATATTTTCCATATGTACAAAGTTGTGCTTCGGGTTGGCAGACTCAGCCAGCGATGCCGCCATCTGGCAACGCGTCTACTAAACAGTACAGACAAAATTAACCAATTAACGACTTAACTAAGTGACTCAATTTAGGAAATGAATATGAAACGTGCCGTACTCACTTTGGCAATCCTCAGCACTCTAGCTTCTTTAGCTGCTTGTGTCTCTGCGCCAACCGGTCCAACCATTGCGATCATGCCGCGTGAAGGCAAACCTTTTGACGTGTTCCAGCAGGAGGATCAACAGTGTCGTGAGTTTGCTGCAAATGCAATTAAAGACACCAGCAATGCTGCCTTAAAAGAAGGCGCGACCAGCGCTGCGATCGGCGCTGCTTTAGGCGCGGCTGCTGGTGCCGTGATTCAGGGGGGTAGTAGTCAGAATATTGGTACTGGTGCTGGCGTTGGCTTGCTTGGTGGTGCAGCCATGGGCGCTATGAATGCTTCAGGCAAACAAAATCAGGCTCAGGCGCAATACAACATCGCTTATCAGCAGTGCATGTATTCCAAAGGCAATCAGGTGCCGAGTTACCCATCGCAGGGAGGTGGCTCTAACTACAGACCTCCAAGCAGTGGATTTAAACCTATTCAGTAAAACAATTTACTGCAATTAAACCTCAACCGGCGGATGAGTTTTCTCAAAGCGTGCCGCCGTTCTTCTGAAGAGGTAGAGCAATAAGAGCGCAGCTAATCCTAAGCTCATACTATTGCCAGCCCAAAAGCCATTAGCGCCTTGCAAAAACTCCGGGGTATTACCAAAGACATTAAAGCCCATTAAATATCCCCCGCCTAGGCCTACACCCCAGAGTGAGCCTGCGTAAATCAGCATCGGCCAAAAGGCAATACGATAGGCGCGCAAAATAAATGCTGCAGTCACTTGCAGGGCATCAAAGAGTTGGTAAAAAGCAATAAACAAAAAGAGTGGAATCGAGAATGCCTTCACCTCTTCTGGTGGGTCGTAAAGATCTAGCAATTGCACTCTAAATATCCACACCATCACACCAATAAAAACACACAAGGTCGTTGTGAAGAAAACCGAGGACCAACCAATTTCCTCTGCGCGTTCTTGTTTATCTGCACCAATGGATTGGGATACCAAGGTCATGGTGGCAATCGACAGGGACAAAGGCACCATGTAAATCACCGTTCCCATATTGGCCACAATTTGATGGCCAGCTAAAGCGGTGGTACCCAGGCGCGCAATAAAGAGTGACATGAAAGTAAATGAGGTCACCTCAATTAGATAACTAAAGCCAATGGGTGCGCCTAATTTCAGAAGAGTCCAAATGCGATGCCAGTCGGGCCAACTAAAGCGTACAAAGATTTTGAATGGCTTATAAAAGTTATCAAAGATTACAAAGCCTAGCGTGATGATGAGCCAGAACCAGCTAATGATGACAGTCGCTACTGCGCAACCTGGCCCACCCATACCCTCAATACCCAAGCCCCCATAAATAAATAAGAGATTGAGTGGCAGTTTTAAGCCTAAACCAATGAGTTGCACTACGGTAATGACGGTTGGTCTTGATACAGCGTTGTGAAGCGCCATCAGCACGCGCATAGCCATACTGGCAGGTAAACCAATTGCCAGGATATGAAGATACAACTTAGCTTTGCCTTCAATATCTGGTGTTACTTGAGAGATTTGTAGCAAGTAATCTGCATTGAGTAAGATCGCCGTACCCAATAAGGTGAGCCCAAGAGCAAGCCAGGCGGCTTGTCGCACCTCTTCACCAATCTCACCGAAACGTTTAGCGCCAAAGAGTTGTCCGGCAATTGGGGCTAGTGCAGAGATCACACCGGTCAGTCCAACATAGATGCTAATAAAGATGGCTGAAGCCATCGCCAAAGCAGCTAAGTCATCGGCAGAATAGCGCGCAGTCATCGCAGTATCTAAAACACCAAAGGTAATGACTGCTAGCTGACCAATCAGTAGTGGGCCAGCGAGTTTTAGAAGGGAGGGGATATCCTCGCGCAAACGCGATAATTTAAAGTGCAACACGTTTTATTCTTTGCCTGCAGGAGTAATTTGGTAGAGGCGTAGACGCTCATCACGATCGGACGCGCGGCGATCTTCCCAGAGTAATTCAATTTTCTTTTTATTGAGACTGGCGTATGCCTTGGCCTCTAAAGAACTGTGAGTCAGCATCAGATTGCAGCTGGAATCATCACGCAAAGGCAGTTTTGTGAAATAACTAAATGAAGCTAATTGGGCTGGACCCAGATTGGTAGTGTCAATGCATCCTGGTGTATTGGCAATAATGGTTTCTAGGCGATCTGAAACATAGCGATAGGTCTTAGCGTAATTAATTGTGGGTAACCACAAAGTCATTAACAGCACCCACATCAAAGTAGTACCTGAGGCTGAGATGATGAGGCAGCGCCAGATTTCCTTGGGGGCGCGGGAAGTTCTCCAGCGCACAATGGCTAACCAGACGCCGGTAATCACAAGCGCAACAATAAAGCCAATGTAATCAAACTGTGCCTGAAAGCCTGGCAATACTCTCGCTAAGTTAGCGGCAGTAGATTCTGGGAAGCCAGTGACCTTGGCGAGCCAAATAATCCAAATCGCTAAGGCAATCATGGTGAAGCTAAACATCGCAAACCAATCAATAAAGCTAATCAGGCTACGTTTCAGAATCGGCAAGCTAAAGGCGGCAATGATCGACAAACTCGGAATCAAAATGATGAGGTCATGTTCGTTTGCTTCTAAGCGGAACAGAACATAAATTAAGCAGCCAATAAATAAACTCAGCGGAATACATAGATGGGGAGCGCGCCATTGACCGGCTTCTCTCACTCGCCCCCAGTGCGCGAGGGAGATGATCGCTAATGGCCAAACTGGCCAGGCATAGGCCCAGAAGTTGACACTCAAAAAACCTAGGGATTCAATAGAAGGTGTTGCGCGCATCTCTGGCATATTGCGCCAGCCTTCTTCGGCGATATGGCGCCACTCGGGAGTGAGGTTGCCGAGATACCAGAGCGCAGGCCAAATCGCAAAACCAATCAGTCCTAAGACCGTACTAGTTAAAGTCCAGCGAAAACGTAACTTTGCATTGCTAGCAATCACCGCAATGATGGTGGAGCTGACAATAATGAGGCTCAGTGTGAGATTGCTGGAGAGGGCAACGATCGCAATGCCAAGACCAGTCCAAAAGCCACCTTGCCAAGGTTTATCTAAACCACGGACGGTGCCATACAAAACAATGCTGATGCCCATGAGTTGCGCCATCATTGGCGTAGTCTCATGCGCACGCTGCGCAAGTCCAACGCAAGCTAAGAAAATCAATAGAGCGCCATCAGCCAAAGTCATGCCGTAATTTTTACGACCCGGTTGACCGCCAACTGCCAGCGCCATCGGTTGAACTTCTGGACGTCGTCCTAATAGATAAGTCGCATACCAAATAGCTAGAGCCGCAGCGAAGAAGCACACTGCTGCATAGAGGCGCGCAGCATTAGCCATGCCAATGAATGGACCAAACAGATCTATTAGGGTGGCGCCTAGCCAGTAAGGAAAGGGTGCACCAAGAGAAACATCACGCCCCGCAAGATGCGGAACAATCCAGTCGAGTACTTTGCCGTTATGCAAAGTCCACATGCCACCAAAACCAATGGCATCTTCATTCTTCCAGGGGTCACGCGCAAAGAGGCCAGCAAAACCATAGACCAAAGTTAACGCAAAAATAATGATGCGCGGAATAGAGGTGGTGGCGGCGGCGGTGAGTTTGACCATAGAAAACTAGCAATAAAAAAGGCAGCAAACGCTGCCTTGATTATCTCGCAGGGGAGGGTGAATAGTGAATATCCAAACCCCAGCCCCTTTGAAGAGTAAGCTTATTACTTCTTCTTAGCTGGCTTTTCAGCAGCTTTAGCTTCTGCAGCAGCAGCTTTTTTCTCAGCTGTTTTAGCAGCGCCATCACCGGTAGCTTTAGCAACTGCTTTAGTACCGAATTTCTGACGGAATTTCTCAACACGACCGGCAGTATCCATAATCTTCTGGGTACCAGTGTAAAAAGGGTGTGACTCAGATGAAGTCTCGATCTTGGACAAAGGATATTCCTTGCCATCTTCCCACTTGATTGTCTCTTTAGTAGACATGGTGGAGCGAGTC
>JBJOEU010000037.1:0-8012 GCA_046049115.1 Pseudomonadota bacterium | reverse complement strand
GAATATCGATTCCGTCGGAGTGTAGCGCAGCCTGGTAGCGCACCTGCTTTGGGAGCAGGGGGTCCAAGGTTCGAATCCTTGTACTCCGACCACTTTCCCTTATTGTTCTAGATAGACCCAGCACATTCTGCCCATAGCTCAGCTGGATAGAGCAACGCCCTTCTAAGGCGTAGGTCGCACGTTCGAATCGTGCTGGGCAGGCCAAACTTCTTGTTTAAATCCCCATTTCAGCAAAGACTTCCTTTGCGCATCGGAAGCTATCGATCGCTGCTGGCACTCCACAGTAAATCGCAGCCTGCAAAAATACTTCCTGAATATCTTCTTTACTTAAGCCGTTATTAATGGCGCCTCGTACATGAAGCTTAAGTTCATGAGGGCGATTTAAGGCGGTAATCATCGATAGATTGATGATGCTTCTGGTTCTGCGGTCTAGGCCGGGACGATTCCAGATTTCATTCCAACAATACTCGGTAACCAATTCCTGCATAGGCATATTGAATGCGTCGGCATTCTTAATGGAGTTATCTACATACTCCGCACCCAGTACTTCGCGGCGAGTCTTGAGGCCTTTTTCAAATGCTTCTTTGTTCATGCTGATCTCCTATGCTATTGCGATGTTAATTAGATTTCATATATTGCCACTATTCAGGCGCTGCTGTTTAGCCTAGAATGACTTTCATGAACATGATTCTTGCTTTGCGTGCTGTCGCCTTACCCTTAGCTCTGGTTTTACTAAGCTCATGCACTGTTGATAAGCTCGAAGCTAGGTTACAAGCTGACCCACAATGCAAATCAGTCATGAACGCCAAAACTGGCGCTTTAATGCCATGCCCTGGTACCGATAAAGAATTCTATAGATCTGTACCAACCTTAAGTGCAGTTGCGCCAAGGGCGTCTCAAGCTGAAGTTCAGCAGGCGCCAATTACTAGTTCAGCGCCAACTTCAAAAGCTGTTGTTGCACCAGCAGAGTGCAAGCCACAACTTCATCAAAAGTCAGGTAGCTTGATGCCTTGTCCTGGACCTTAGATTATTTGATTCATAGCCTGCATTCAGCGTATGATCAGGCAACACTAGCTGTAAGGCTAATACGAAGTAAACAACTCAACGGATCAAGATATGAATAAATTAGTCACTTTAGTTGCAGCAATCTCTACAGCTGCTTTGTTGGCTGCTTGTAGTAACACGCCTAAATTGGCTAGCCAGCCCATGCCCAAGTCTGGCTTTTTACCAAATTACTCGGTATTGGTGCCGATGGCGACATCTGAAGCCGATACTCGCATTTGGAGATACCGTAAGGCTGGTGTTAATCCTGGGGCTTACACTGCCGTAATTTTGGACCCAATTTACTTGAACCAAAATGCTACGAAGGAAATTTCTCCGGAGGTGATTAATCAGGCGCAGATTGCATTGCAAGATTCCATGGTGAATGCAGTGAATAGTCGCGGGAATATTAAGATCGTAAATCAAGCTGGCCCGGGCGTTGCCCGTATCTCCGTTGGCATCACCGGTGCAGAGAGTTCGGCAGATAGCCTGCAGCCATGGAATTTCACACCAATTGGCTTGGCAATGAATGCGGCTGCTTATGCTGGTGGCGTGAACTCTAAAACCCCAGCCATGTTGGTAGAGAGCAAGATTACCGACAGTCAAACTAAAGAAGTTATTGGTGAGGGCTTGGTGACTATTCAAGGTGAATCCTTCCGCACAGGCGGTGGTTCAGTTGAATCATTTGTAGCCATGGCTAAAAAAGTAGTCAGGGTAGCAATGGAGACTTCAGCTGATCCAAGAGCAACTGCCACAAAATAAGGGCTCTATGCCTTATTAGCGCGGCAGCATTTATGTTTGTAGCAGCACCTGCCTATGCTGATGAAGCCTCTCGTAATAAAGAAATTCAAGAGCGCTTTGCTAAATGCGATACCAATCGAGATGGTAAGTTAACTATGGATGAGGCTAAAGGTTGTATGCCTCGAATCTATGACCATTTTGGCAGAATCGATGAGCAGGGCAGAGGCTACGTTACTGTTGCTCAAATTCAGGCAATGGCTGATCGTTAATTTATTGAGCGAGCTTCGGTAGCTTTTTAGAATTCGCAGGCCAAGTCAGCACAATCTTTGGATCAAACTTTAAGATCTTTTGATCTTTGTCTGGGTAGTCAACTCGTGCCAATAAATTGGCAATCAGATTGAGGTGCGCAAGCTTTTTATCGTTGGCATTAACAACAGTCCATGGGGCATCTGAGGAGTTGGTTTTCTTGAGCATGCTATTTCTAGCGTCAGAATAAGCGTCCCACATCTTCTGCGCTTTTTGGTCTATCGGGCTAATCTTCCATTGCTTTAGCGGATCCTTCGCACGATCCTTGAGCCTGGCTGCTTGCTCTTCTTTATTGATATCTAAGTAATATTTAATGAGTTGAATATCTGATCCGATCAGTAGAGATTCAAAATCATTGACCGTATTCATAAACTGCTTGTATTGGTCATCAGTGCAAAATCCCATGACCTTTTCAACGCCCGCACGGTTATACCAACTGCGGTTAAATAATACGAATTCACCAGCAGTCGGAAGCTCCGCAATGTATCTTTGGAAGTACCATTCACCTTCCTCGCGAGGGGAGGGCTTGTTCAAGGCAACCACTCGACTATCTCTGGGGCTTAAATGTTCAGTAATGCTTTTGATGGTGCCATCTTTACCGGCAGTGTCACGCCCCTCTAGGATGACTAAAAGACGCTTACCTTTTTGAATAATGTGACGTTGAAGTTTGACTAATTCAATTTGAAGAAGTCTGAGGTCTGCCTCGTAAGTGTGTTCATGAATTTCTGATTTACTCACGGGCAGCCTTCACTATGCAATTGACTATGCAGCGCTTGTCGCTGGAGCCACTTTTTTCGCAACAGCCTTCTTAGCCACCACTTTTTTAGCGGGAGCCTTCTTAGCTACTACTTTTTTTGCTGGCGCTTTTTTCGCTACAGCCTTCTTGGCTACAACCTTTTTAGCTGGCACTTTTTTTGCAGGAACTTTTTTCGCCGCTACTTTTTTAACTGGTGCTTTTTTCTCAAGCTTATCTAAGGCTTTTGCTAACTTGTCGATGAGCTTTTCTCTATCTGACTCGAGCTTGTCTAGTTTTTTCAATAATTGCTTTACTAATTTCTTTTGACTCATGGTGTATTCCTTTCAAGAGGGTACTGTTTATTCAATCTGCGTAAATGGCCGATGCCCTACTCTCGATCCTACGTTTTATTGGGATGAGTTTCAAGCGATTGTGACAGTCGGGACCACATTTAATTTGGTGCTACATTGGGGTTGGTATGTTCAAAACTTTATCCTCTCTTCCGCGAACGGTTTGGCTCATCGGCCTCATTAGCTTTGTAAACGATGCGGCAAGTGAGATGCTTTACCCTTTGATGCCGCTATACCTAGCAACCGTGCTGATGGCTGGCCCTAAGGCCTTGGGCTTAATTGAGGGGATTGCAGAGGCTACATCGAGCATCTTTAAATTGGTATCTGGTGTGATTGTGGATCGCACTAAAAAAACTAAGCCTTGGATTGTGATTGGCTATTTCTTGGCAGGGATTGGTAGGCCTTTGATTGCGATTGCCAATTCTTGGACCTGGGTTCTCTGTATTCGGTTCACTGATCGTCTTGGCAAGGGACTGAGAAGTTCTCCACGCGATGCTTTATTGGCGGAGAGCGTTAGTCCCAATCAGCGTGGGATTACGTTCGGCTTGCATCGTTCGATGGATAATGCCGGCGCAGTTTTTGGACCTTTGATGGCGGCTTTTTTATTGTGGATGCAGGTTCCTTTGAGGGATATCTTTTTATGGGCCATCGTGCCCGGCATCGTTGCTGTAGCTTTGGCACTTTGTCTGAAAGAGCCGCCTCGCGAGCAGGTGGCGGTGAAGCCATTTTCTTGGTCGCTTGAGGGCCTTCCACCACAATTTAAACGCTATATTTTGGTTGCTGGAATTTTTGCCCTAGCAAACTCATCAGATATGTTTTTGTTGTTAAGGGCAAGGGAGCTTGGTGTGCCTCAAGAGCAAATACCCTTGTTGTGGGCAGCTATCTCTTTAATCACCACTATCTTTGGAACGCCCTTATCGGCGCTCTCAGATCGATTCAGCCGCAAACACTTCATTCTGATTGCTTGGGCTGCTTTTGCCTTCTTTTACATTGCAATGAGTTTTTCTGGAATCTCTTTATGGATGCTCTGCGGATTATTCGCTATATATGGCTTGTTTAAGGCAGCAACTGAAGGGGTGGAGAAGGCACTAGTGGCAGACTTGGCTCCCCCAGGAATGGCTGGCACCGCCTTTGGTTGGTTCAACCTGATTTCTGGCTTGATGTTGCTGCCTGCTTCGCTGATATTTGGGTGGCTTTATGAATCATTTAATCCCAGCTATGCCTTTTTATTCTCAGGCTCCTGTGCTGTCTTAGCCTTTCTTTTGCTGGCCTTTTGGGTATTTCATCCCCAGCAAGAGCAGCGAGTTAATATTTAACTTCACAGCCCATCTTCAATACAAGGTCGCTATATGCATTCATCCTCAAAATACATCCTCTCTATCAGCTTATTGCTCCTGAGCTCTTTGGTTGCCGCGCAAAAAAATGATGCCATTATTCAGACGGGGCAGGTGCAGGAGGCAATAGCACGTGGCGCCATTGTCTGGGATGTGCGTGATGAAAAGAGTTACTTAGAGGGGCATATCCCTGGCGCAATCAGTATTGGTGATGCAGGCAATATTCTGAGGGATGCAAACAAAGAAGACTACATTGCCACTGCAAAAATTCAAGCCATCTTCAATGCTGCTGGACTTGATGTAAATAAAGATATTGTGGTCTACGGCTCCCGTGGAAATCCATATGCTTACTTCGGCCTTTATACGATTCAATATTTTGGTGGTAAGCAGGCTCAGATTTATCACGACGGAATTGATGCCTGGAAATCGGCTGGATTACCGCTGCAAAAGGAGCGCCCCAATCTACCAGCTGTGTCCGTCACATTGGTGCCTCAGCCTCAGTTGCTCGTGAGTAATGAAGAGATGCTGAAGTTAGCCCAATCTAAATCGATACAGATTATTGATGTGCGCACGCCCGATGAGTTTTCTGGAAAAGATGTTCGTGCGATTCGGGGCGGTCATATTCCCAATGCGATCAATATTCCTTACGAGGAAAATTGGCAGGATCCTGCAACCTCTATCAAGCTCGGCAAGAAGCAGGTTTCTGATAATTCAGGAATGACTCTGAAAAGCCAGGCAGATTTAAAACAGTTGTATTCAAACCTAGATCCCAATCAAGAGACGGTGGTCTATTGCCAAAGCGGTGTGCGTGCCGCTGAAACGGCGACGGTCCTCAAAAATCTGGGCTTTAAGAAGGTCAAGGTGTATGACTCATCCTGGCTAGGCTGGGGAAATAACCTCAAGGCCCAAGTGTCCGAGGAAAGCTTCTTAAATGTAGGTGCCCTCAATGCAAAAATATCTGCAATGCAAAACAAGATTAATCAGCTGGAAGAGGCTTTAAGGGCCAAAAGTAGCAATTAATGCCTTCTATTGCTAAATCCTTTAGGGCTTTAAATTGAAAAACCCCAGAGAGGAGATCTTCTGGGGTTTTTTTGAGTGAAACGGCTTATTCTGGGTGGAAGTTATTGCTAGCCATAAAACTAATGGTGCGCTCAAAGCCCAAAATACGGATGTAGCGCCAGGCGATATCACGGTACTTACTGTCTAAGTAGCCAATAGCGACTTCAGGCGTCCTTTTGGACAAGTCGATCTGTTCAATAGTGCGGGCCCAGCGTTTTAGTCTTGTTGACATATTTACTACCTCCATGAGCATACAACGCATGGAAAAGTGGCTGGGATGACAGAACTCAGTAATATTTTTAAAGAAATTGCTCAAAAGTGGGCAAATAAGCCTTTTTAGAGCCTTTACTCTTGGATTTGTGCTGCTGCCCGCTCCTTTTTTTCCGCTTTAGCCCGCGCTTTGATGGGTTTGAGGAACATTAGCAGGCACAGAAACCCAACTGTTCCAATAGCGGTCTCTAGGGCAGCCATCCAGAAATTGACCCCAGTTTCGAGAATGCGGACCAAGCCCTCGGTGATGTAGAGCAGGATGAGCATAGAGGCCCATTGCATAGTGTAGACATTGCCTTTCCATAGGCCAGGAATAGCAAATAACAAGGGGGCAGCCTTGAGAACGAGCCAAGAGCCTCCTGGCCTGAGTGGCGAGATAAACCATTCCCAAGCGACGCACAGAATGAATAGGTCAACAAAAGCTGCTGTAGCAATGAGTTGGTAGGGGTTTTTGGAGAGCCAGCTTTTGAGCATGAATAGCCTTAAATGAGTTTGAGTGCTGCAAGTGCCAGGCGTTTGCCTTGAGCAACAGCTAGGCGCTGTTCTTCAGCGCTGATCGGCGCTCGACCATCAGCATGCGCCAGGTGGGTAACGCCATAAGGACTGCCACCGCTTGAGGTGCTCATGAGGTCAGGCTCGCTATACGGGAGGCCCATCAGCATCATGCCGTGGTGAAGTAGGGGAATCATCATGGTGAGAAGGGTGCTTTCTTGACCACCGTGTAGGCTGCCGGTGCTGGTAAAGACACAGGCTGGTTTACCAATGAGCGCACCATTGAGCCACTCTGAAGAACTGCCATCCCAAAAGTATTTCATGGGAGCGGCCATATTGCCAAAGCGCGTAGGGGAGCCTAGGGCTAGACCGATACATTCTTTTAAGTCGGCATATTCAACATAGGGGGCACCATCCGCTGGCACAGCAGCCTCTGTGGCTTCACATACTGCGGAGATCGCTGGTACGGTCCGTAGTCTGGCGTTAACACCTGGGACACTCTCAATGCCCTCGGCAATCAGTCGAGCCAAGTCTCGGGTTGCTCCATAGCGTGAGTAGTACAAAACTAAAATGTCAGATTGACTCATATTCTTCTCTTATCTTTTATGATACGGACGATGCGCCTCATACGGAATCCTCAATTATGGCTCTCTCTCGGAAAAGAGATATGGGAGCGTAACCGGGGTCAAAATTTGAAGCAAGTAGCGGCGAGCCTAGCCTTTACTACTACGCTGGCTTTAATTCCGATGCTTACGGTAGCCTCCATTTTGATTGGCTATCTCCCCAGCGTGGTGCGAATTAAGTATGCCTTTCAGGCCTGGTTGCTTGATACCTATATGCCGGGAGGCTTAAATCAGCAGGTCTTTAATTACTTAGACCAATTTTCGGCTCAGGCTAAAGGCCTGACCTTGATCGGTTTACTTGGCCTGGTGATTACGACGATCATGACATTGGCAGTGATTGAGAGCGCCTTTAATCAGATCTTTCGCGTTTCTGAAACTCGGCCTATTTTGAAGAAGGTTGCGATCTATTCCTCAGCAACTATATTGGGGCCCATTCTGCTGGGTATTGGAACCTATTTGAGTGGCCTTCTATTTAGTGCTGCAGAGGGGTGGACGGAAACCCTGAGCTTTGGTTTAGGGTTCGTGGCAACGGTGGTGCCAATACTTTTGGCCATGGCCGTATTCTCAGTAGCTTACAAAATCCTCCCTTATGCCAAGATTCAGTGGCGCGACGCTTTGAGTGGTGCCTTCTTTGCGGCTCTGACTTTTGAATTGATGAAGTTTGGCTTTGGCCTCTTTCTGACTAATGTTGCCTTCTACAAAACGGTCTATGGTGCCTTTGCGATCTTCCCCTTAGCGCTGATTTGGATTTACCTGACTTGGTGGATTACCTTGGCTGGGGCAGTCTTAGTAGCCAATCTCCCGAGCATTCGCAACGGCTTGCTTAGGGTTATTCGTTACTGAAATACCTGTCATGCCCCTTGATTCCTTTGGGGCATAAGCATATATTGGTTACACAAGAACCCATTGTTGGAGATCAAATGAAAGTTTGCGACATACTGCGCGTGAAGGGCAGCACACTATTTACAGTGGCGCCGGATACTGCTTTGCAAACGGCCGTCTTGGTGATGAGCGAGCACGACATCGGTTCTTTGGTCGTGATGGAGTATGACAAGCTCGT
>JBJOEU010000036.1:0-8107 GCA_046049115.1 Pseudomonadota bacterium | reverse complement strand
TGCAAAGCCGGCGTACAAAAGCAGTTATCAACCGCAAATAGCGCCTGAGCTTTCTTTGCTATCTTGGAGATAGCTTTGATATCCGCAATCTCAGTCAAAGGATTGGATGGCGTCTCCAAATAAAACAATTTAGTATTTTCTTGAACGGCACTCTGCCAAGCCTTGGTATCCGACAAATCCACATAAGTGGTGGTGATGCCAAAGCGCCCCAGAATATTGCTAAATAATTGGATGGTGGCACCAAATACAGAGCGAGAACAAACAACGTGGTCTCCGGCCTGAAGATGCGACATTGCCATGGTCAAAATAGCGGCCATACCGGAAGAAGTTGCAATGCAAGCTTCACCACCCTCTAGCGCAGCCAATCGATCCTGAAACATACTGACAGTGGGATTCGTGAAGCGAGAGTAAATAAAGCCCTGATCTGCATGCGCAAAGCCATCCGCTGCAAGTTCAGCACTATCAAAGCAAAAGCTAGAGGTGAGGAACATGGCTTCAGAGTGCTCTTGGTATTCAGCAGTGCGGCGTGTGCCTGCACGAACCGCTAGGGTTTCAAGAGCAAGCTTAGAGAAGTCAGGTTTTTTACGGATAGTTTTACTCTTCATACCGCTATTTTGACACCGAATTACAGAATTGCCTCGGACACGCATATCCGAGGAACTCGATCGTTGTTTTTAGTCTTCTGTAGCTAAGTGTAAATGGAGTTGCGAGCGGGCAAAGTCACTAGAATCACGTTGACGATCGGCTTTGGCCTCGGAGGTATTGCGGGCAGCCTCTAGAGCATCCAAATAAGATTCGTTGATGTCGCCAGTAATGTAGTGCCCATCAAAACAAGATGCCTCAAAATGCTGGATATCAGGATTAATATCCTTGACGGCCTGCTTCATATCTTCGACGCTTTGATAGATCAACTGGTCTGCACCAATCATCTTATTAATTTCTTCATCAGTGCGGCCATAAGCAACTAACTCACTGCGAGTTGGCATGTCGATGCCATACACATTAGGAAAGCGCACAGGCGGCGCAGCAGAAGCAAAAATAACTTTCTTGGCACCAGACTCTCTTGCCATTTGCACAATCTCAAAAGAGGTTGTGCCGCGAACAATGGAGTCATCCACAATCAGGACGGTCTTATCTTTAAACTCGATGCGCATGGCGTTGAGTTTTTGACGAACTGATTTCTTACGAACAGCTTGACCTGGCATGATGAAGGTTCTACCGATATAACGATTCTTAAAGAATCCTTCGCGGTAATCTACACCGAGACGTTTAGCAACCTGCATTGCGGCTGGACGACTTGAGTCAGGGATCGGCATCACAACATCAATTTCACCAGGAATAGTTTCTTTACGAATCTTTTCGGCAAGATAGTCACCCATACGCATCCGTACGTTATAAACAGTCACGCCATCAATCGTAGAATCCGGACGAGCCATGTAAACATATTCAAAAATGCAAGGCGTCAGAACTGCATCAGCCACACATTGACGTGAAGAAAAGTTGCCATCCAAATCAATATAAATTGCTTCACCAGGATTGACATCACGTACAAAGGTGAAACCAAGGCCATCGAGCGCAACAGACTCAGAGGCAATCATCCACTCTGGACCCTTCGGTGTATCCATACGACCAATACAGAGAGGCCGAATTCCAAACGGATCGCGAAATGCCAATAAGCCATAACCCGCTATCAAGGAAACCACTGCATAAGAACCTTTAACGCGCTGAGTTACTTGTGTAACAGCATTAAACATCGCGCCTTCATCTAATGCTGCGCTATTGGTTTCTTTTTGAAGTTCATCAGCCAATACGTTTAGAAGCACTTCGGTATCTGAACTGGTATTAATGTGACGACGATCACGATAAGCCATCTCTACGCGCAGACTAGCTGCATTAGTCAGGTTGCCGTTATGGGCCAAAATAATGCCGTAAGGAGCGCTGACATAAAACGGCTGAGCCTCTTCCTCACTACTTGCAGAGCCGGCAGTTGGATAGCGAACCTGACCAATACCAGCGCTGCCTATCAGGCTTCGCATATTGCGAGTTCTAAACACATCTCGTACCAGACCATTGGCTTTATGCATCGTGAATGAATTGCCATTCATCGTTGCCATGCCAGCGGCGTCTTGACCGCGATGTTGGAGTAACAACAACGCGTCATAGATGAGTTGATTAACTGGGGAGTGGGAAACTGTTCCGACGACGCCGCACATAAGCCTAGATCCCTATTGTTAATGAAGGTGTGATGGTGGGTGTAATTTTAGGCATTGCATCACCCAATTGCTTTGCCCAATCTGCTGGCAACCACCCTTTAATTAAACCAGTTGCCATGTCGATGGCTGGACGAGTAATTGCCTTCTGCCAAGCGACGCTTTGGGGAATAGGAGTTAAGGCCGCTAATGTGGCCATCACAACGACAACTACACCACCACGCGCTAAGCCGAAAACAAGACCGAGAAATCGATCTGTCATGCTCAAGCCAGCAGACAAAATAATCTTCTGAATCACATTACCGATCAAGCCGCAGACAATCAAGCTAAGAATAAATAGAATGAGGAAGCTCACACCCAAACTCAGCAACTCATCCATATGAAAAGTTGATAACCATTCAACAGAAAGATAATTTGTGTAGTGATAAGCAACCCAAGCTGCTACAAACCAAGAGGCTAGTGCTAGCACCTCTTTAAAAAGACCCCGAGAAATACCGACCAATGCAGAAACCAACAGCACTACCAGGGTGAAGTAATCCACCGTAGTTAACTGCAAGGTGGATAAATATTCCATTAGGGAGCTTCCACTTCAACCAGTCTTGGAGACAGGCCCATGGCTTTCACTTTTTTCTCAGCAGCTTCAGCCGCGTCCTTATCGGCAAAGGGGCCGGCCCTTAATACAAAAAGCTTCACACCGTCAGCGCCGGTTTTATTTAAAACATAATTAGGGATCTTTTGATCCTTCATCTTAGCGATCCAGCCCTTAGCCCGCTCTTCAGATGCAAAAGCACCAATCTGAATAACATACTTACCTTGCCCCACTTTTTTTGGAAGCTCTTCGGATTTGGATTTAGTAATGACAGTGGGTGCGGCAACAACTTCTTCTCCAGCGGCTAAGCCACTGATAGAGTTTGTTTTACTTGCTATTGGGGGTGGTGTTGCTACAACTTCTTTGCTTGGAGCGGGTGCTTTTTCTTTCGAAGGCGTTTCCACGGCAGGGACCGAGCTAGGTTTGTCATCATTTGAGGGCATTGCGGCATTAGGGGCAGGCAGGCTGGTAACAATATTTACAGCAATATCGTTATTCACTGACTTGGGCTTGTTGTCCAAAATACGAGGAAGGCCAACTACCGCAATTAAGACTAGGACAGCTGCACCAATCAGACGATGACGAGCACGTTGTTGATCAGGATCTTCTGTAAGAGCTAGCTCTTCATTTTCTTGAGCACGCTGAAAACTACGGGGAGCTAGTTTATTGACTGTACGACGCCCCCTTACCGAAGCCCGATCAAGGTCTTCAGTCTCAGAGTTTCGCTTAAAAAGCTTCGGTAAACGAATCATGGATCAATGGGCCTGGTTATTTCGATATGCCATCACTCCGGCAACGGTATAGAAGGATCCAAAGATGACAATTCTATCACCCTCACCGGCCATAGAAAGTGCTTTTTGATACGCTGCAGCAGGATCTGAGAAGCACTCAATACCACCATCCTCCCCATTTTTGACGGACACACCCAGATCTACCAGCTTCTCCGATAGGGCTAAGGCGCTAGCAGCACGTGCAGTTGGTAAATCAGTGCAAAACCAGAAGTCCACGATATTTAAGAGAGGTTTGATAACCCCAGCAATATCCTTATCTGCCATGGCGCCAAAAATGGCATAGGTATACGGGTGATAACCCATCTTATCCAAGCCTTGCCCTAAGGTAGCTGCCGCGTGGGGGTTATGAGCAACATCTAAAACGATGGTTGGCTGGCCTGGCAGAACCTGAAAACGACCGGGCAGTTCCACCATAGCAAATCCATTCCGGATATCCTGCGCGCTAACTGGTAGCCGTTGATGCAAAGCCATTAATGCGGCGATTACTGCAGATGCATTCAGAATTTGATTGGCGCCTCGTAATGCAGGATATCCCAAACCACTAAAGCGCTTTTGACGCCCTGCCCAACCCCACTGCTGTTTGTCGCCCTGAAAGTTATAGTCACGGCCCTGCAGCCATAAGTCACAGCCGAGTTTTTCAGCGTGATCAATCAAAGTTTGCGGGGGTACTGGATCACCACAGACTGCAATACCGCCGGCTCGGAAAATACCGGCCTTTTCAAAACCGATTGCCTCGCGTGTACCACCCAAAAAATCAGCATGGTCAATATCAATACTCGTGACGATCGCACAATCTGCATCAACAATATTGACAGCGTCTAAGCGACCACCCATACCCACCTCAAGCACTACAGCATCCAAGTTAGCCTTGGAAAATAAATGCATGATAGCCAGGGTAGTGAATTCAAAATACGTTAAGGTTGGCGCATCCGCTAAGCTGACGCGCGCTTTTTCAACAGCGGCAAAATGTTCCAGCAAAAGATCATCTTTTACCTCTACACCGTTAACGCGTGCTCGCTCATTAAAGACAAGTAAATGGGGGGACATATGGCAGCCAACCTGATAGCCAGATGCCAGCAAAATACTTTCAAGATAGGCGCAAGTAGAGCCCTTGCCATTGGTGCCGGCCACAGTAATAACCGGGCAATCAAAGTGAAGGCCGAGAGCTTCCTTAACACGATTGATACGGGCAAGACCCATATCAATACCAACAGGATGAGCTGTTTCGAGATGACTAAGCCAAGCCGTTAGGCTAGAAAACAGAATGGGGGTTTGAGGGGCGAGGTTCAAGCGCTTTATACAGCTGCGCTACCCGCAATCGCAGGCTCAGGGAGTTGCTGAAGCAAGGCTAACAAACGAGCAATCTCACCTCGCATCTGCCGACGATCAACAATCATATCGATACCGCCCTTTTGCATCAAAAACTCAGACCGCTGAAAACCTTCTGGTAGTTTTTCGCGAACAGTTTGCTCGATTACACGCGGCCCCGCAAAACCAATTAAGGCTTTCGGTTCAGCCATCACAACATCACCCATGAACGCAAAGCTAGCAGAGATTCCACCCATAGTCGGGTCTGTTAAAACGCTGATGTAAGGCAAACCTTTTTTAGAAAGCAAAGTGAGCATCGAATTAGTCTTAGCCATCTGAAAGAGGGATAGCAAGCTTTCTTGCATACGGGCACCGCCGGTTGCAGTGACGCAAATAAAAGCGCATTTCTTAGCAATGGCCTCTTGTACTCCGCGAGCAAATCGCTCACCGACAACTGAACCCATTGAACCGCCCATAAATTGGAATTCAAAACAGGCAGCAACTACTGGAATGCTTTCAATCTTTCCACCAAGAACAATTAAAGCCTCGGTTTCACCGGAGGCATCACTAGCTTCCTTTAATCGATCAGGATACTTTTTGGAATCTTTAAATTTGAGTGGATCGATTGGATAAATATCGGCACCAATCTCATAGCGGCCTTTTGGGTCTAAAAGACTATCGAGGCGCTGGCGGGCCCCAATACGCATGTGGTGACTACATTTTGGGCAAACTGATAAATTCGCTTCGATATCAGTGCTGTAAAGCACGGTTTCACAGCCAGGGCACTTGACCCAAAGTCCTTCAGGAACGGATTTGCGATTGGCAGGATCCGTGTGTTGGATTTGTGGGGGTAGTAATTTATCGATCCAGCTCATCAGTTTTAACTATCCAGTGCATTAACTATCTAAAGCGACGCGAATCTCACGTATGAAGGTTTCGAGTGATTGTACCGCTTGGCCAGGGGCAGAATCCTCCAAAAGACGAATAATTCGGCTGCCAATCACTACTGCATCCGCTGTTTTTGATACTGCACGGGCACTTTCAGCATCATTGATGCCAAAACCTACTGCAATCGGAATTGATGTAGCTTCACGAATCTTAGGAATAATGCTGGCCACATCCTGAGTATTTAGATGGGATGCCCCAGTCACCCCCCGCATGGAGACGTAATAGATATAACCAGAAGCTATTTTGGCCGCATCTTTTATGCGTCCTGGTGATGAAGTGGGTGCTAATAGAAAAATAGGATCAACGCCCGCCACTTTCATTTGGGCAGCAAAGTCGACGCACTCTTCTGGAGGGTAATCCACAATCAAAACCCCATCCACACCAGCAGCTTTCGCTTCGGTAGCAAAGCGCTCTGCACCCATCTGCTCGACTGGGTTGGCGTAGCCCATTAAAACAACCGGTGTAGATGTATCAACTTTACGAAACTCTTTCACCATGTCCAAGCAACCGTACAAGGTGACCCCTTGAGTGAGAGCCCTTTCAGACGAGCGCTGAATCACCGGGCCATCAGCCATTGGATCAGAAAATGGCACCCCAAGTTCAATGACGTCAGCGCCACCGCGAACTAATGCATGCATCAATTCGACAGTGAGTTTGGGATCAGGATCGCCAGCAGTGATAAAGGGGATAAGACCCTTTTTTCCGCTAGCTTTTAATTGAGTGAAGAGTGCAGTAATTTTTGACATGGCAATTCGTATGTGTTCTTGTAAGTGACTCAGTAATTGGCTAAGAATTAACCCTCTGAACCAGTAGCTTGTGCAACGGTATGCATATCCTTATCACCACGACCAGACAAGTTCACCAAGATAGTTTTATCTTTAGAAAGTGTGGGCGCTAGTTTGCATGCATAGGCAATCGCATGAGCAGATTCTAGAGCAGGAATAATGCCTTCAATACGGCAGCAATCATGAAAGGCCTTTAATGCCTCTTCATCAGTAATGGCCACATAGTCAGCGCGACCCGAGTCTTTTAACCAAGCATGCTCAGGACCAACGCCGGGATAATCCATGCCAGCAGAGACAGAATGCGTCTCAGATATCTGACCATTTTCATCTTGCAAAAGATAGGTACGGTTACCGTGCAATACACCTGGCTTGCCAACGCAAAGGGCAGCTGAGTGGAGGCCGCTATTGAGACCATGACCAGCAGCTTCAACGCCAATCAATTTCACTTCTGGGAAATCAATATAGGGGTAAAAAATTCCCATTGCGTTAGAACCGCCGCCTACGCAGGCCATGACATAGTCAGGCTGGCGTCCAGTCATTACCGGCATTTGAATCTTGCACTCTTCACCGATCACGCTCTGGAAATCACGGACCATCATTGGGTACGGATGGGGTCCAGCAACAGTCCCGATGATGTAGAAGGTATCTTCCACATTGGTAACCCAGTCACGCATCGCTTCATTGAGTGCATCTTTAAGAGTCTTGGTTCCAGATTCAACAGGCACCACTTTTGCACCCAGCAATTTCATGCGGTATACGTTTTGAGCTTGACGTGCTACGTCAACAGAGCCCTGATACACGGTGCAATCCAAACCAAAACGAGCGCAAATAGTTGCAGTGGCAACGCCATGCTGCCCCGCTCCCGTTTCAGCAATGATGCGCGGCTTACCCATACGCTTGGCCAACATCGCTTGACCAATCACGTTGTTGATTTTATGTGCGCCAGTGTGATTTAAATCTTCACGCTTGAGATAGATTTGAGCGCCACCCAACATTTCACTCCAACGCTTGGCGTGATAGACCGGTGATGGACGACCAACGAAGTGTTTGAGCTCGTAATGAAATTCTTCTAAGAATTCTGGATCGTATTGATATTTTGCATAGGCTGCTTTGAGTTCATCCAAAGCAAACATCAGCGTTTCAGAAACAAATACGCCACCGTAAGGACCGAAGTGTCCTCGTGCATCTGGCTTATCGTACATAAATACCTCTTTTGTTAGTTGCAGCAAATGATTAGGTTGGTGTGCTTGCGTCTGCCGCACGAACTGCCTCGATAAACGCTTTCATCAAGGCGTGATCTTTTACACCTTTGCTGATTTCTACGCCGCTAGAGACGTCAACCGCGCAAGGATGTAGACGAGCAATAGCTTCGCCCACGTTGTGAACGTTCAATCCACCACTCAAAACGACCCGAGGCGCGTTTGCGCTTATCCATGCTTGTGGAATTCCTGACCAATCAAAAGGAACGCCCCCTCC